>JAEUMC010000526.1 GCA_016793415.1 Devosia sp.
GGTTCGCTGAACCCGACCCAGAGCATCGGCTACATCCTGGAGCGGCCACTCCGCCTGCATCGGCCCGAGCTTAGCGGCCAGCAGATCCGCGCCGAAAGCGAAGCGCTGCTCACCCAGGTCGGCCTGGTGCCGGCCGCCGAGTTCCTGAAGCGCCGCCCGCATGAACTGTCGGGCGGGCAGCGCCAGCGCGTTGCCATCGCCCGCGCCCTGTCGGTGAACCCCACCGTGCTGCTGGCGGACGAACCCACCTCGATGCTCGACGTCTCGGTTCGCCTCGGCATCCTCAACCTGCTCGAGGACCTGAAGCGCGACAAGAACCTCGCTGCCCTCTACATCACCCACGACATCGCCACGGCCCGCTACTTCGCCGAGGAAACCGCGGTGATGTATGCCGGGCACCTGGTCGAACAGGGCCCCAGCGAGGCGATCACCGACCACCCGCGCCACCCCTACACCCAGTTACTGATCGCGGCGGTGCCCAACCCGAAAAACAAGATCACCGGCGCCGCCGTGCGCCGCGCCGCCGATATCCCGCTCTGGACCGCCGAAAGCCGCGGCTGCCCGTTCGCGCCGCGCTGCCCGCGCGCCACCGACATCTGCCGCGAAGTCATGCCCGACCCCACCACAGTCGGCGACCGCCATACGGCCCGCTGCCACCATCTCTAAAGTTGCCACGACCTCCGACCCGGACCATCCAAATGAACCAACTCCTGGCGATCAACGCCCAGTACCCCGCGCTGTTTTCGAGCCGCGCCATCGCCACCAACCAGGTCGGCTACGAAGCCGCCGGGCCGAAATTCGCTGTGCTCGCGCTCGGTGACGGCCCCGATTTCTCCGCGCTCCGCCTGCGTGATGCCGCGACCGGTGAGGTCGTCTTCGAGACTGCGCCCGGCGAGGTCACCGGCGTCGACAGCTGGAAGACCCAGCGCTGGCAGGCTGCCGAGTTCAGCGCCTTCACCGGCACTGGCCGCTTTCTGCTCGAAGCCCTCGACGCCAGCGGCGCGCGCCTCGTCTCGGAACCTTTCGAGATCGCCGAACCACTCTATGCCGCGCGCTTCCCGTCGGCCTTGCTCGGCTATTTCCAGAGCCAGCGCACTCAGGAGCCCTATCTCGGCGCCGACCGCGCCATTGCCTTCATCGGCAACAAGCGCAACGCCCGCGTCGACGTGCATGGCGGCTGGTACGATGCGTCGGGCGACGTATCGAAATACCTGAGCCACCTGAGTTACGCCAATTTCATGAACCCGCAGCAGACCCCGCTGGTGGTCTGGGCGCTGGCCAAGGCCGCGGTCTGCCCGCATATCGATGCTGGCCTGCATGCCGCCTTCCGGGCCGAAGCATTGTGGGGCGCCGATTTCCTCATCCGCATGTGCGACCCCGCGGGCATGTTCTACATGACCGTGTTCGACCGCTGGTCGGGCGACACCGCCCAGCGCGAGATCTGCTCCTACTCGACCCAGAAGGGACATAAGCATGACACCTGGGAGGCGGGCTACCGCCAGGGCGGCGGCATGGCCATCGCCGCGCTGGCCCGCGCCGCACGGCTGAAACAGGATGGCGAGTTCACCGCCGCCGACTACCTCGCCACCGCCGAGCGCGCCTTCGCTCATCTCGAGACGCACAACCTCGAGTACCTCGACAATGGCGAGGAGAACATCATCGACGACTACTGCGCGCTGCTCGCCGCCACCGAACTCAGCCGCTCGACCCACAAACCCGAGTATCTGGTGAAGGCTGGCGAACGTGCCGCGAGCCTGCTCGACCGGCTGAGCGGCGGCCATGGCTATGACGGCTGGTGGCGCGCCGACAACGGCA
>JAEUMC010000616.1 GCA_016793415.1 Devosia sp.
CGCCTGAGCCGGCTGGCTGCTTCCCCCTTCTCCCCAGTTGGGGAGGAGGGCCGTCAGCGGGGGCGACGTTTTGGGTGTGGCTTCGATGTGGCTCAGCCGCGACCAATATACGGCATGGTGGTCGCCATCACCGTCATGAACTGCACGTTCGCCTCGAGCGGAAGCCCGCTCATATAGAGGATCGCGTCCACCACGTGCTGCACGTCGAAGGTCGGCTCCGGCTCCATGGTGCCGTTGGCCTGCAGCGAACCGGTGGTCATCCTGGCTGTCATGTCGGTGGCGGTGTTGCCGATATCGATCTGGCCGCAGGCGATGCTGAAGGCCCGTCCATCGAGCGAGATCGCTTTGGTCAGCCCCGTGATCGCATGCTTGGTGGCGGTGTAGGCGGCCGCCCCGGGACGGGGCACATAGGCCGAGATCGAACCATTGTTGATGATCCGTCCGCCCTGCGGCGACTGGTCCCGCATTGCGCGGAATGCCTCGCGCGCCACGTAGAAAGCGCCGTTGAGGTTCACTTCCACCATGCCCTGCCAGGTGCCGATATCGGTGTCGCCGAAGCTGGCCTGCGGCGCGAACCGCCCGGCATTGTTGAACACGACGTCGACGCGACCCAGTTTTGCCTTGAGGTCGGTGAAGTAGCGATGCACGGCGGCCGGATCGGTGACATCGCAAACGCCGCTATACTGCGCCGAACTCAGCCGTGCCGTTTCAGCCAGCTCGGCCTCGCGTCGCCCCAGAATCGCCACGCGATCGCCGGCCTTCCCCAGCCCGATTGCCGTTGCGCGCCCGATACCCGAGGTCGCGCCGGTCACCACCGCCACCTTGCCGTCTGTCATTTTCTGCTTTCCCGCCCTTTGTTGCCGTCATATGGACGAGGACTTGCGGCATAGGCAAGGCAGCCATTAGCAGAGACCCATGTCCCCCACCCATCGAGCGCCCGGCAATCAACCGCAGAGCGGGCAGGTGGAGAAACTGCTGCAGCGCGGCATCGAACTGCATCAGGCTGGCCGCGGCCAGGAGGCGGCCGGTCTCTACCAGCAGGTGCTGCGCCTGGGCGAGGGACACCCGGCAGCCAACCATCTGTTCGGGCTGACGCGGCTGCAGGCTGGAGACCATGCCGCAGCCATTCGCCACATCGCCCTGGCGCTGCAGGCCGAACCTTCCAACCCGCAATATCTCGCCAACATGGGGGTGGCGCTCAACAGCGCCGGTCGCAATAGCGAGGCGGTGGAGGTGTTGCAGCGCGCGGCGACCATTCGTCCTTCGGCCGAGACCTACTCAAACCTCGGCATGGCCAACCGCGCAATGGGGCGGTTCCCCGAGGCAGCCAGCGCCTATCGACGGGCCGCCGAGATTCGGCCGACCGAGCCGGCCTTTCACTTCAGACTGGCAAGCGTGCTGCGCCATGCGGGAGATCATTTCGCCGCGGAAACTTCCTATCGCAAGACCATCGAGCTTCGGCCCAACCATGCCGAGGCCTATGAACGGCTTGCGTTCCTGCTGATTGATCAGGGGCGTACCGCCGAGGCGCTGGAGTTGCTCGATCGGGGGCTCGCTGTTCTTCCCGACGAAGCTCCCCTCCATCTGCAACGCGCACGCGCGCTTCGTGCGAGTGGGCAACTGGAGCGGGCGATCGCCGGATTCGATCGCGCCCTCATGCTGAAGCCGACATTCGGTGAAGCACATCTGCAGCGCGCCACCACGCTGCGCCACCGGCAGCGCGACAACGCCGTGGTTGCAATGGAGCAGGTATTCCGTTCGGAGAATCTCGGCGCGCTGGACCGCATCTATGCCGGCTTCGGGCTCGGCAAAGCCCTGGCCGATATCGGGGATCATTCTGGATCGATTGCGGCTTTCATCGAAGCGAACCGCATGCAGCGAGAGCGCGTCCCTTTCTCGCTGAGCGACGAGGTTCGCATGCTGAACGCCGACGTGGAGCGCTTCCGCGACGTTGATACGGCGGCGCTGAGCAGCGCTTCCTCGGAGGCGAGCCCGATTTTCGTCGTAGGCCTGCCGCGGTCGGGAAAGAGCACACTGGAGCAGATTCTTGCCCTGCACCCGGCATTCGGCGGGGCAGGAGAGTTGCCGACTATGGGCCGGCTGGCGCGCGAACTGATCCGGGACGCGAAGGGGCAACCATTGTCGGAGATGACGGCGGATCGCTTCGCTGCACTCGGGCAAGCCTACATGGCGGAAGCGGGGAGGCTGGTTCCGAATGGCAAGCACGTCATCGATACCATGCCGGCCAATTACCACTACCTTGGCTTCATCCGACTTGCCTTACCGAAGGCACGGATCATTCATTGCGTGCGTCCATACGCCGATCATCGCGTCGCCATATTCGAGAAGTTTCTGACCGGGGCGGGCTACGAGTATGCGAACGAACTTGGCGAGCTGCGGGGCTACCACGCGGCCTACCTGAAGATGATGGCCCGCTGGCACGAACGGTTTCCAGGTTTCATCCACGACCTCGATGTCGGCGCGCTGGCCTCGAACCGACGTGCTCTGACCGAGCAATTGCTGCAGTTCTGCGCCGCCGCCTGGGACGATGCCTGCCTCGCGCCGGTGCAATCTGAGCCCCAGCACGCTGACTGGTCGGGCGACGAACTTGCCGCCAACCACGCGGCCCATATGGCGGCTTGGAAAGAGCTTCACCCCGAACTCTGGACGTGAGTGCTGCGGTGCAGAGGACCGGTTCGGATTGTCCCGACGGACTCGGACGCCAAGTGTTAACGGGCCGTTTCCAAACCTGTGCCGAATTTGCAACAGCCGATCTGCAACCACCTTGGCGCTGCCCCAATTCGGCCATTCTACGATTGCGCCTCCCGAACTCCTGCGTAGAGTGGGTCTTGCGAATCCATGCATGGGATCGTTTGTCGGTCGCAAACGCGACGACAACACACACAAAAGTGTGGTCGCGTTTCGACAAACCGCCGGGCAACTGGCAAAACGAATGACTGACTTTGGAGGTCAATAATGAAAATCAGGAGCCTTCTTCTGGGTTCTGTGGTGGCAGCGGGTCTCTCGACCGGCGGTGCCTACGCGGCCGATCTCGGCGTTCTGACGTCGCTCGACGTTTGCGACGCTCTGGGCCTGTCGGGTCTGACGATTTCGTCCGACACCAACTGCCTGCAGATCACCGGCGAAGTGAAGTACAAGTTCGTCTGGGGCGACTACAAGGACGTGGCCGGTGACCTTCCGACCTACATCCCGACTCCCGCCGATGGCGGCCTCGATGTTGGTATCGGTGGCAACGGCCTGAATGACTGGCAGTCGCGCTTTGACGCCTGGATCAAGTTTGTCGCCACCGCTGACTCGGACTTTGGTCCGGCCAAGGCGGTCCTGAAGCTGAAGCAGGTGACCGACGCCCGTGTTGTCGATGAGGGTCCGCGTTCGTACGCCGGTTCCACGACCGGTGATGACCTTGCTGGCGGCCAGGTTGTTCTCGACGAGGCCTATGTTTCGATCGGCGATTCGACCGTGATCATGGCGGGCAAGAAGGGCTCGATCATGAACAAGGCCGACGACGAGCCGCTGACGTGGCTGAACCTCTTCAACGCTGAAGACGTCGACAACGGCGTAAGCTGGGGCCCGCTGGCCGGCACCGATGGTCTCGGTGATGGCGGCATGGTCATCCAGGTCAAGTCCGATCTCGGCAACGGCTTCACCGTTAGCGGCGGTCTCGAGAACCTCGACGACGACAACGCTCTTGGCGGCGCTGGTACCGCTGTTGGCGTCCTGGCCTATGCAGGTGAAGGCATTTCGGCGCACATCACTGGTGCCGCTGCTGGTATCCTCGACGGCGATGTCGAAGCCTGGGGTCTGCATGCTGGCTTTGCCGGCACGTTCGACAACTTCAAGGTTGTGCTGGCTGGTGCCTATGGCCATGACGAAGTTGGCCCGGTCACCGACTACTGGAACGTTCTCGCGTCTGCTTCGGCGACCTTCGACATGTTCACCCTCGCCGGTGCGGTCGAAGCCATCGACGACGGCACGGGTACCGACTACGGTGCGAGCGTCTCGGCGTCGGCTACCGTTACCGAAGGTGTGACCATCAACGTTGGTGCCCGTTGGTTCCACGAAGACGTCGTCGGTTCGGACTCGTATCAGGTTGCGGCCGGTGTCTCGGCTGCTGTGACCGAGACGATCACCCTCACGGGCGAAGTCGGCTACGTCAACGACGATTACCCGCCGGTCTGGGAGTCGTTCTACGGCTCTGCCAAGCTGGCTTGGGCTCCGGGCGGCGGCTACACCGCCTCGGTCAAGGGTACCGTTGGTACCTCGACCAACCCGGCTCTTCCGGAAGTCGGCTACAAGGTCGAGACCGAGTTCAAGAAGACCTTCGAGTAAGCCTTACGGCCCAATCGGATTGGAAAGGCCCGGCGTCAGCCGGGCCTTTCTGTTTGTCGGGCGCATTCACATAGTTGTCAGGCTTCGTTCATTTGGCCGCATTTATCGGTTCATGCTGACATTCTGAAATTGTCAGTGGCGTTGTCGCACTTCTCCGATTCAGTGTTTGGCGCTATGGCTCGTCGTCGGCTCGCTGCCGGCAGATTTCTTGTTCCGGGGGCGGCATGAGCGGCATCTTTCTGCGCTGGGGTATACCGGCTTTCGTCACGGTTATCGGCGGTACTGCCGCCGCGGTCGCGACGAGCGGAAACGCCATCCCGCCGGACCTTGCCAGTCGCGCCAGTGCCGTCATCGCCGAGCCCCAATACGATTGGGCGCAGCTCAGTTTCGACATGCGCGATGCCACCATCGCCGGCACTGCCACTACCCAATCGATGATCGACGAAGCCGTGGCGAAGGTCGCAGCGGTGCATGGCGTGCGCAGCGTCACTTCGAAAGTGGTGCTCGCCGAGTATGTCAGTCCATTTCCCTTCATCGCCACCGTCGACGGCGGCGTGCTGACGCTTGCCGGCGGTTTGCCCGATGAAGAGGCGCGTGCCGAGATCCTTGCGCTGGCAGGGAAGGGCGCGCGTGACGAGATGCGATTGATGTCGGGCGCGCCGAACCGGGCGAACTGGATTGCCGCGGCCACCTATGCTCTCGGCTATGCGACTCAGCTCGACGAGGGCGAAGTGGCACTCGCCGACCTGAACCTGACCGTTTCGGGGAGAGCCAAGTCACCCGAGGCGTACACCGCGCTCGCGGCCACCGAGGCGACGAATGTACCGGCTGCCGTCACCCTCGCTTACCGCGAGGTGCAGCCCGCCCTGGCATCTCCGTTCCAATGGCGCGCGGAATATGATGGGCAGAAGTTGAGCCTCTCGGGCGCCACGCCGAGCGAGGCGCTGGTCAGCGAGCTCGAAGCCCTGGCGCCCAGTGGGACGAGCGTCTCCACCAGCCTCGTGCTGGCGTCCGGAGCTCCCGCTGAGTTCGCGTCATCGGCGAAATTGCTGCTACAAAATCTCCTGAAGCTGGAAAGCGGTAGCGCGACGATCTCTGACGGCACTTCAACACTGACCGGCTCGCCGGCGGATGCCGCGGCGGCCGAGTCGGTCCGCGTCGCCATGACCCCATCGGGAGCTGCGGTGACGTTGGGGCCGCCGCATATCAACGAATACTGGCTGAGCGCCGAACGCGGGGAGAACGGCATCGTCCTCGACGGCTTCGTGCCGGACGCGGCACTGCGGGACCGCCTTGAGGCCCTCGACAATGTCGACGCAGCCGGGCTGGAACTTGGCCGTGGGGCACCGGAGCGCTTCGAGTCGGCGATCGACTTCGTGCTCGAGGCGTTGCGGCGGATGAGTGAAGGGCACGCCGCCATCCAGGGAACGGTGATCACCGTCGAGGGCAGGGCGGCTACTGTCGCCGACTTTGAGGCGATCGAGACCCGACTGGA
>JAEUMC010000681.1 GCA_016793415.1 Devosia sp.
CGAATGCCTGATCCTTTGTGACGGCGGGAGATGATGAGGGCCCGATACCGCACGTAGGAATTGGCGGCAGCATCGGCCGCAGCGGTGGACGTTTGCGCAACGGGCTTAGTACTATGTAACAGGGCAAGGAGAAATGCACTAGTGAGGTCATAGGGGATAGATTGTGCCTGATCTAACCTGGACCACCGACCTGACTGCTGCCGGCGGATTGGCAAACGTCACATTGTACAGAATGGTGGCGGAGAATCCGACACACAGCGACAGTAAGATAGTCGCCGACAAAATGCTCGTTATCGGGCGAGTATACTCTGCTGCGGTCACGCGTGGAGGAGGCAAACGAAACGAAGAGGAGCCCGCGCTACCAGAGAGCCTCTACCAACATCTCGCCGAACTAGTCGTCTCTGTCGGTCCGGATCTGGATGATCGCCTTCGCAAGTTGGGCACGCTGGATCGAGTAAGCTTGTCGAACCTTAGTGACATAGCCGACTGCCACCGCTTCTTGGCGAGCACGCTGGTGGCTGGCATCAACGGTTGGCGATCGACTTCATCAAACCGTGGGGTGCACGCCCGCGATTCCTTCGTTTCGAAGTACCTGCATTTCCACGCGCCTCAGGCGTTCTTTATTCTGGACTCTATCGCTCAGAACGAACTTAAGGCGGATGGAATGCTTCGCTGGCGGGTAAGATGGCCAGCAGACTTTCACAAGATGCTGCGAACACCCTACGCTTCGTATTGCCTACGGCTGCTCACTTACATCGAACGGAAATATCCTGCCGGCGTATGGTCTCCACGTTCAGTCGACGGAAGATTGTTGGGATATCTGCCTTACTCCTGACGCCAAACCGAATTGCGTGGGAAGGTACGGCTAGCACCAAGGCCCCAGAGCTCGGAGAACGCTACGAAGCGATACTTCTCGCGGCGATGGGACTATTCGTCTCCGCCGGCGCCAGCTGTCGGAGCGTAGGCGGCGGCTCCCTCCTCCGCTACCAATTCATGAGGAATATCGGTGCACTCCAAGGAGCGGGTCAAGGCGCAAAGAGAGGGCGGCCGATAGTCGAACAGTCCCCAAAACGATGTGGAGGGCACCCGCGGCGCCCTCCACGATAGCGTATGCCTGCCGACGCTTACGAGGCGCGTGCCTTGAGGTAGGCGTCGCCCTGCTTGGCCAGCTCGGTCATGATCACGTCGAGGCCGGCCGCATCGGCGGCTTTCTTCAGCTTGTCGAGCCCGGCATCGACGTCGCCGACGCCGTAGAACAGCGGGTTGGCGTATTGCGTCATCACGTTGTTCATCTGCGCCGCCGCCTCCTTGACCGGGGTCACGTCGGCGATGAACGAGGCGAAGGTGTCGAGGGTGAAGTTGTCATAGTCCTGGGCCCAGCCGAACGCCTTCTTTTCGGACTCGGTCATCGACGAGGTCAGCCGCTCGAGCCCGGCGCGCCAGAGGATCGCGTAGCTGGGGAAGCTGTAGGTGCTGAGCTGCTCGAAGCCACGCTCGCCCACTGCCTTCCAGTCGGTGCCCTCGATGCCGAGGCCGACCAGATCGTGGTTCTCCTGCACCGAGAACCAATCCTGCAGCGCCATGGCGCGGTCGACATCGCCGCCATTGGCGTTGACCACGATCATGTTGTCGGCCTGGAAGGTCTGCACCGGCTTGACGCTGCCCAGCGGCCCGCCGAACGGCAGGACTTGCCCGAGGGCCGCCGTCGGCACCGCCTTCTTGAGGCCGGCGAGACGGTTGGATTGCAGGCCATCGGTTATCGACCACAGACCGGCGAAGCGGCCGGCGCCGAACTGGCTCTCGATCGTCGCCTGGTCGACGTTCAGCCCGTCGGCGTTGATGATGCCATCCTGGTAGTACTGGCGGATCTTGCGCAGCGCCTCGACGGTGCCGGCATCTTCCCACCAGGGGATCGGCCGCGACGAGCCGGTGGTGGCGGCATCCTTGTCGAAGTAGAAGCGCAGCCCCGACCCGGCCAGCGAGTACTGCATGGTGTAGGGATTTTCCCACGAGTACTGGTTGAACAGGCCAGTGGGGGTCGCCACCGCGGTCTGCCAGCCGGTCTGCGACGCCAGGGCGAACGGCGTCACCCCCGATTCCTTATCCTTTACCGCATAGAAGAAGCGCTCGAGCGTCTCGAAATCGTTGATCTCGGGGAAGCCGAGCTTTTCGGCCAGATCCTGCCGGATGCCGAAGTGCTGGATGCGGCCGGCGCTGTTGACCTGAGGGATACCCCAGAGCTTGCCGCCCCAGGAGTTGGCCTCGATCAGCTTGGGCGCGATCTGCTTTTTGAGGTTCGGCCACTTGTCGATCTGACCGGTCAGGTCGGCGAGCGCGCCGCTCTGCTGCAGCTGCGCCATGTTGAGCCACAGCGCCTGCAGCGCCGTATCGAACTGGGCGCCGGCGGTGAACTTCAGCAGCGATTGCTGGGCGTAGTTGCTCCAGTTGATGAACTGCGCATCGAAGGTGAAGCCATGCTCTTCCATCAGCTTGGCATTGGCCTTGTCGAGCACGGTCTTCCAGTTGGTCGGCGCCTGCGACGGCAAGAGGGCCACCGAGGTGCCCGAACTGGCGCCGAATGCCGGCGACAGCCCGGAAAAGGCCGTGGCCATGCCGGCGGCCCCGCTGAGGGCCATGAAGTGTCTGCGCGAGAGTCTCATCTTGGTAGTCTCCTCCTCATTTGTGCGACGGGCTCAGGTGCCGTCGTCACCCCTTGGTGGCGCCAAGGGTGATGCCCTTGACGAAGAAGCGTTGTGCGAATGGGTACGCGAGCAGAATGGGTGCGACGGTGAGCACCGTCATGGCGAAGCGCAGCTGGTAGACCGGCGCCATCGCCGCCCCGGCCGAGCTCGGCAGGCTCGCCGCATTGGTGACGTTGGAGATGAGGTTCTGCAGGATCAGCTGCAGCGGGAACTTGTCCGGATCGGTGAGGAACAAGAGCCCGGTGAACCACTCGTTCCAGTAGGTGACCGCATAGAACAGCCCGAGCACCGCGAGGATCGGCTTCGACAGCGGCAGGACGATCTGGAAGAAGATGCGCAGCTCCCCGGCCCCGTCGATCCGGGCCGCATCGAGGATTTCCTCGGGCATCTGGCGGAAGAAGCTCACCGTCACGAAGATCAGGAACGGCGCCAGCATCAGCGGCAGGATCATCGCGAACCAGCTGTTGGTGAGGCCCAGCACCTGCGTCACCAGCAGGTAGAACGGCACGAGGCCGCCGTTGAACAGCATCGGCACATAAGCAAAGATCGTCAGCGGCCGGCTGATGCCGGGCAGCCGCCGGGCAATCACCCAGGCGATCGAGGCGGTGCACGAGATCGACAGGATCGTGCCGACCACGGTGATGAACAGCGAGGCGATATAGCCGTTGAGCAGCGATTGCCCGGTGAACAGCAGTTCGTAGGCCCTGAGCGAGAACGGCTGCGGGAACAGGCTATAGCCGTTGAGGCCCAGCACCGACTCGTCGGTGAGCGAGCCCGCGACGATCATCCAGAGCGGCACCAGGCAGAACAGCCCGAACAGCGTGACGGTGACGTAGCTCGCGGCCGCGAACGGCTCCAGCCGGCGTCGTGCCGCCTTGCGGGCGGGCGGCGCCCCCGCCCTCATCGCGGCCCCGGGAGCGGCGCTATCCTGCTCGACGGCGCTCACAGGATGCTGCTTTCTTTCTGGAAGCGGCGCTGCACCAGCACCGCCGCGGCGACGAAGACGAAGCCGACGACCGACTGGAACAGCCCGATGGCGGCGGTGGTGCCGAAATCGCCGATCATCCTGAGCGAGCGGAACACATAGGTGTCGATGACGTCGGTGGTCGGGAACAGCACGCCATTGTCCTGGACGATGGCGTAGATGGTGGCGAAATCGCCGAAGAACATGCGGCCGACGCCCAGCACCACCAGCACCGCGAAGGTCGGCAGCAGCAGCGGCACGGTGATCGACAGCGCCATGCGCCAGCGACTGGCACCATCGAGCGCCGCCGCCTCGTACACCTCCTCGGAAATCGAGGTGATGGCGGCGAGGAAGATCACCGAGGTGTAGCCGCCCAATTGCCAGACTTTGACGATGGTGAGGATCCACGGCCAGGCGCCCGGCTCGGTGTACCAGGCGACCTGCGGCAGATCGACGATGCTGAGCAGGTTGTTGACCAGCCCGCCGCGCCCGCCCACCCCGGAGAGGATCACCTGCAGCATGATGGAAATGACGATCGGCGAGACGAAATAGGGGAAAAAGATCGCCGACTGCATGAAGCGCCGATACGGGCCGCCGCGGATCTCGTTGAGCATCAGCGCCAGGACGAGCCCCGCGAACAGCGAGGCGCCGAGGAACAGCGCGTTAAGGAACACCGTGTTGAAGACGATGGTCGCGGCGTCGCCGCTCATCAGGAAGTAGCGGAAATTGGCGAGCCCGTTCCACGGACTGCCGAAAATGCCGTCGCGGATGTTGAACGCCTTGAAGGCCACCACCAGCCCGGCCATCGGGCCATAGGCGAAGACCACGAACCAGGCGATCCCCGGCACGGCGAGGAGCAGCAGCAGCAGGTTTTCGCGCGACGACAGCTGCCGCCGGCGCGAGCCGGCGCGGGCTGCCTTCTGTTTGGTAACGCTCATGACCCGACAGCCAAGGCAGCGCTCGCGCCGCCTGTGGCGCGCAACTTGCGATAGGTCACCAGGCTCCTCCCCGACGAACTGCAATCAGCAAAGTTTCTTATTTGAAACTCTTAGTATCAGATGATAACCGTGACGACCAAACGGACAGGATGTCAAGCCATGCGTGAGGCGGAGATCGAGGCGCAGAACCGCAATCCGGCGATCGAACGGATGATGGCCATTCTCCAGCAGCTGGAGCGGGCCCCCAACGGGCTGGGCCTGAAGCGCCTGGTCGAGCAGTCCGGCGTGACACGCTCGACCGTCTACCGCATCCTCAACTCGCTGACCGCGCATGGGCTGGTGCGGCAGCTGGAAAATACCGACTACGTGCTGGGGAGCCGCCTCTTGTCGCTGGCCGACGCCGTCGGCATGCCCTCCGGCGGGCAGGTCGCCAAGGCAGCGCAGCCGCATCTCGATTTCGTGGCGCGCTCGCTGGGCGAGACGGCAAAAATCTCGATCTATGATCGCGGCCACGTGCTGGTGGTTGCCGTCGCGCCCGGCACCAAGCAGCACGCGCTGCATGCGCGGGTCGGCGAGCAGTTGCCGATCCATGCCGGCGGCAGCAGCAAGGCGCTGTTCGCCTTCCTGCCCGAGGCGGAACGCCAGCGCATCTACGCGCGGCCGCTGACGCTCTACAACGAGCGCACCCTGATCGAGCCCGACGCGCTCGAGGAAGAACTGTCGCGGGTGCGCGAGCAGGGCTGGGCGCGCGACCACGGCGAGTTCAGCGCCTCGGTCAATTCCTACGCCGCCCCGATCCGCGATCGCTCGGGCGACGTGGTCGCCGCCGTCAGCATCCCGTTCCTCGCCGGCCGCGACGCCGAATACGAGCAACTGGTCCGCGCCACCGCGCTGGCCACCGCCGACCGCATCGGCGCCGGGCTCAACTAAGGCGCCAGGGCCTCGGCTGAGCCGGCGTCCGCCGCTCAGGGCCAGAGCCGCGAGCGGCTCCAGCCATCGGGCGTGCGCCGATAGACGAGGCGGATGTGGCGGCGGCTGGCTTGCCCTTGCCAGACCTCCACCTCGGTGGGGGCAACCGCATAGAGCGTCCACGATGCGGACGCGAGGTCTGGGTCGTGCGCCAGCCGGGCGCTGCTGACTTCCAGCGCTTCGGCCAGCTCGGACGGGGCCGCGAGCGGTTGGCTTTGCCGCCCGAGCAGCGCCACGGCGCGGGCCGAGCCGGAGCGGCCGCGAAAATCGGCGGTGCTCGCCGCCGCCGGCATCGCGCGCGCCGCACCGCGAACCCGTACCTGGCGGCCGAGGCGCGCCCAGTAGAAGGTCAGTGCAACATGCGGTGCGCCGGCGATCTGCCGGCCCTTCGGGCTCAGCGCGTCGCTGGCGAAATGCCAGTCCTCATCGAGATCCTTGAGGATCAGCATTCGTGCATCGGGATGGCCGTCGGGGCCGACGCTCGACAGCGTCATGGCATGCGGCTCGCGAATGCCGACTTCGGCCGCGAACCGCAGCCAATCGGCGAACAGCAGCTGCGGGGCTTCAGGCGCATTGTCGGCGTCAAAGCTCCAGAGCGGCCCAGCGAGGCTTGGCAGCTGGCGCAGCAGGGTGCGGACATCGCCGGGTTCAGCGTCGCTCATCATCGGATCCTCGGAAACAACAAAGCTCTCAGCGCGCCACGATGAGGCGCAGCGAGCCCTCGAAATAGGGTTGCGTTCGCAGTTGGCCATGGCGGCGATCCCAGCTGCCATCGGCGAGGTCGCGGCCGAGTTCGGCGACGAAGCGCTCGCCCACCGCGGGGGCAACGAAGCTCCAGGCCGAATTGGCGAGCCGCGCCCCGGGATCGAGCAGCCGCTCCGGGCGGCCGTAATAGGCCTCGCCGAAGCCGTCGATGCAGCCGAGCGGGATGGGAATCGGGATGATTTCGGCGTCGCCGCCGAGCCCGGCAGTGATCGCTGCCAGCGGCGGGTAGCGGCGCGCCTCGACGGCGATGGCTTCGGGCGCATAGTCGTTGAGCCAGAACCGCTCGAGCGCCGTGGGATCGCAACTGAGGATGACCACCGGGCCACGGCTGACCCGGCGCAGCTCGGCGAGCCCGCGCGCGAGGTCCTGCCACTGGTGCACGGTGAAGGTCGCCATCGCGGCATCGAAGCTCTGATCGGCGAACGGCAGGTATTCGGCCACCGCATCGATCGCCGGCGGCAGGTGGGCCGGGCGCTGGGCCCGCATCGCGGCCGAAGGCTCGACTGCCGTGACGGCGCGATCGACGGGCTCGTAGGAGCCGGCGCCGGCCCCGACGTTCAACACCGTTGCTGCCGGGCCGAGCGCCGCGATGATGCGGGCCGCGATCTCGGGCTCCGCCTGGCGGTAGCCGCTATAGTTGCGGCCGATCACCCCGTAATTGGCGTCGCCCGCACTGCCATCGATATGCCGTGCGGACATCGCCGCCTCCTTGTGCGAAAAACCTACAGCTCATCGCTGCATCGCGACAGAAACAGCATTCCCCCGCAGATGGAAAACGATATGATCGAACGCAAACTGTTCGGAAAACTCACATGCCGAGACGCCTGCCGCCACTGAATGCGCTGCGCGCCTTCGAGGCGGCGGGGCGGCTCGGCCGCATGACGCTGGCGGCCGAGGAGCTCAACGTCACCCACAGCGCCATCAGCCGGCAGGTGCGGCACCTCGAGGCGGTGCTGGGGGTGCCGCTGTTCGAGGGGCCGAGGCACCGGTTGCAGTTGACCGAGGCCGGCGCGCAGCTGCTGCCGAGCCTCGTCGCCTCGTTCGATCAGCTGGATCTGGCGGTGCGGGCGATCGCCGATACCGATAGCGGCCCGCTGGATGTGTCCTGCCCGGGCACCTTCACCATGCGCTGGCTGATCCCGCGGCTTTATCGCTTCCGCGAGGCGCATCCCGAGATCGAGCTGCGGCTCAGCGCCTCGAGCCGCGAGGTGGACTTCGCCCGCGACGGCTTCGACGTGGCGATCCGCGCCGGAGCCGGACCATGGCCGGACAACGCCGAAAGGCACGAGCTGTTTGCCGAACAGACCGGCCCGGTACTGTCGCCCGGGCTGGCCGGACGATCGGGCGGCCAGCTCGCCGGCCTGACGCTGTTGCACTCGCGCACCCGCCGCCATGCCTGGGGGCACTGGAGCGCGCGCTCCGACCTCGCCATCGACGAGCGCGCCGGCAACGAATACGAGCACTTCTACTTCATGCTGGAAGCGGCCTCGTCGGGGCTCGGCGTCTGCATCGCGCCCTGGCCGCTGGTGGCCGACGATATCCGCTCCGGCCGCCTGGTTGCCCCGATGGGCTTCATCGACAGCGGCCAGCACTATGTGGCGCTGCGCCGCCCCCGGCGTAACCGCAAATCGACGGCATTCTGCGACTGGCTGGAACAGGAAGCTGCCGCTTTCGCCGCGCCCGGCCGCTAGGCCGTATCGCGGGGTCGAGCGCCGCCGGCCCCGATTGTCGGATTCTTCCAATCCTCGCGCCGCCCCTCGCCGTAGCCTCATCCCCATCGAACACCGCTCGTTGGAGATGAGAAATGAACCGCCGCCAGTTTTCCAAAACCCTCGCCGCTTCAGCCCTGCTCGGGGCGCTCGCCATCAAGTCCGCTCATGCCGAGGAGACATCTGCCATGACCAGCCCTGCCCCGTTCCAGATCGCCATTCCGGAAGCCCAGCTGGCCGACCTCAAGTACCGGCTCCAGCACACCCGCTGGCCCGATCAGCCTGCTGATGCGGGCTGGGCCATCGGCACCAATCTCGACTATCTCAAGGGGCTGACCGACTACTGGCTCAACCAGTATGATTGGCGGGCCCAGGAGGCCCGGCTCAACGCGCTCGGCAATTTCAAGCTCACCCTCGATGGCGTCGAGCTGCACTTCGTCCACCGCCCCTCGAGCAACCCGGACGCCGTCCCGCTGCTGCTGCTGCACGGCTGGCCGGACTCGTTCTACCGCTACCACCGGGTGATCGACGCCCTGTCCGAGGATTTCCACGTGGTGGTCCCCTCCATTCCCGGCACCGGCTTTTCCGGCCGGACCGCCCTGCCGATGGACCAGGTGGCGGATCTGTTCGCCAGGCTGATGACCGAGACGCTCGGCTACGACAAGTTCATCGCCGCCGGCGGCGACGGTGGCTCGATCATCTCCATGTCGCTGTCGCAGCGTCACCCCGAGCTGCTGCTCGGCTATCACGTGACCGATGTCGGCTATCCCGACCAGAGCACGGATTTCGCCGCCCTCAGCCCGCCGGAACAGGCTTATGCCGGCGCCATCCAGCAGTGGTTCTTCACGCACGGCGCCTTCAACCTGGTGCACGCCACCAAGCCGCAGAGCCTGGGCTTCGCCATGAACGACTCGCCAGCGGGGCTCGCGGCATGGATCATGAGCTTCATGGCCGGCATGGGCGTCGGCGACGAGGCCGATACCCGGTTCGGCCGCGACGAGCTGCTCACCAACATCATGATCTACTGGCTGACCGAAACGGCGACCTCGTCGTTCCGCATCTACAGCGAGAACGCCCAGCATCCGCCGACCATCAAGGGCACCAATACCGGCGTGCCGGTGGCGGTGGCCACCGAGGTGCCGATCCCGGGCGGGGTGCGCCTGCCGCGCGAATGGGCCGATCGCCAGACCGCCGGCAACGTGGTGCAGTTCCACGACATGGAGCGGGCCGGACACTTCGCCGCCTGGGAAGATCCGGAGTTCTTCGTCGGCGACCTCCGCGCCTTCGCGGGCCTGCTCAAGCGCTGATCGCCACGCTGAAACGGCTCAGGGAGCGCCGGGTGAAAGCCCGGCGTTCTCGCTGTCGGGCCCGCAGATCGCATATGGCTCAATGCACCGGCCTCTCAATGCTCCTCCACCGCGGAGCGGGGGAGGGGGACCGCCGAAGGCGGTGGAGGGGGCGGCAGGAAGCGCCGGTGTGTGTGGCCGCCCCCACGCGGCGGGCCCTTGCCCGTCCGCACGCCAGCTTCGCTGGCCCCCCAGGGGTGAGGCCTCTGGCCTCATCCCCTCCCCCGTTTCACGGTGGAGGAGCATGGAGAGGCCGGCGGCTCTCCACAGGCAGGACGCGCCGCCTAGGCCTTCAGCACCACCACCTTGGTGTTGACCGGCGTCTTGTCATAGAGGTCCAGCATGTCCTGGGTGAGCAGCCCGATGCAGCCGCTCGATACCCCGGTGCCGATCGATTCCGGCACGCTGGTGCTGTAGAGCGTGTAGAGGGTGTAGACGCCGTTCTGGTAGAGGTAGAGCGCTCGCGCGCCGAGCGGATTGTCGAGGCCGGGCTTCATGCCGCCGGCATATTTGGCGGCCTCGGGCTGGCGCGCGATCATCTCCTTGGGCGGCGTCCAGATCGGCCATTCGGCCTTG
>JAEUMC010000708.1 GCA_016793415.1 Devosia sp.
CACCAGCTGGCAGGCCGTCGCGTCGTCGATTCCCTCCGGCAGCGGCACCAGCGCCTGCGCATAGGCGAGATAGTACTCCGCCCAGGCGGCGCTCGCTCCGCCGGTCACCCGCTGCCCGACCTTGAGGTTGGTCACCCCTTCGCCGAGCTTGTCGACTACCCCCAGTGCCTCGGTGCCGGGCACATGCGGCAGCGGCGGCTTGTAGCCATAGTGGCCGGTGACGATCATCAGGTCGTGGTTGTGGATCGGCGAGAGCACGAGCTTCACCCGCACCTGCCCCGGACCCGGCTCCGGCAGCGGGCGCTCCTCGACCCGCAGGACTTTCCTCGGGCTGCCGAACTCGTCGAACACCACGGTTTTCATCGCGTCACTCCATCTGCGTGTCAGTCAGATAGGCAACATGGCGCCGCGAGGCTAGGGCTCAATCCAGCGTCTGCCGATACCTGAGCATGGCGATCGCCGAGATCACCACCAGGATCGCCACCAGCGCCCAGAGCTCGCCGGTGACATCGGCCACCTCGCCGCCCTTCAGCATCACCTTGCGGACCACGCGCAGGAAATGCGTCGCCGGTACGGCCTGGCCGATGAACTGGGCCCAGCCCGGCATGCCGGCGAACGGGAACATGAAGCCGGAGAGCAGGATCGAGGGCAGGATAGTGAAAAAGCTCAGCTGCATGGCCTGCATCTGGCTCTTGGCGGCCGTCGAGATCAGAAAGCCCAGCGCCAGG
The DNA here is from genome assembly GCA_016793415.1 of Devosia sp. Lineage (GTDB taxonomy): Bacteria > Pseudomonadota > Alphaproteobacteria > Rhizobiales > Devosiaceae > Devosia_A. The sequence continues at coordinate 729 of JAEUMC010000708.1, forward strand.
TTGACCACGATGAACAGGTTGAAGCCGAGGAAGAACGCCCAGACGCTGCCCTCGAACGGCACACCGAAAACGAGACTCGCGGCGGCGAGGAACACCACGGTCTGCACGTAGCCGACGAACACATAGGGCAGGATCTTGCCCAGCATCACCTCGAGCGGCTTCACCGGCGTGGCGATCAGCATTTCCATGGTGCCGCGCTCGGTCTCCTTGACGATCGCCACCGCGGTGATCATCACCATGGTCATCGACAGGATGATGGCGAGCAGTCCCGGCACGATGTTGGTCGAGGTCTTGCCCTCGGGGTTGTATTCCCGGTGCACCACCATCGAGAACGGCGGCGAACCCGCCTGCTGCGCCAAGGGCCCGGTCAGCGTCTCTGATATCGCGACATTGACGATGCCCGACAGCGCCGCCACCGCGCCACCGGTGGCCGAGGGGTCCGAGGCGTCGGCGGCCACCAGGATCTCCGGCTTGTTGCCGCGCACCACGTCGCGCTCGAAATCCTCGGGGATCACCACGACGAAGTTGGCGGTGCCGCGCCTCAGCGCCTCTTCGCCCTCGCCTGCTCCCGTCACTGCACCCTTGAAGGCGAAGTAGGACGAGTTCTGCATCCCCGCGATCACCGCCCGGCTCAGCGGGCCATTGTCGCCCATCTCCACCAGGGTCGGCAGGTTGCGCGGGTCGGCATTGATGGCAAAGCCGAACAGGAACAGCTGGATGATCGGCAGCCCGATCATCATGCCGAAGGTGATGCGGTCGCGCCGCATCTGGATGAATTCCTTGTAGAGCACGGCGCCGAAGCGCTTGAGCGAGAACCCCAAGGTCATGCCGCAGCCTTTCCGCCGTCACCGGCGAAATTGTCGCGCGCACCGGTCATCAGGTAGATGAAGGCCTCTTCGAGCCCTGCGACCTGCAGGCTCCAGCGATGCGTGCCTTCGGCCTTGAGCCGCTCGACGGTCGCTCCGAGCGCCGCCTTGTCGGTACCCGAGACGTGCAGCACGGTGCCGAACCGCGCCACCTGCACCACGCCGGGCTCGGTCAGCAGCCGGTCCTCGAGCCTGGCCAGCTCCGGCCCTTCCACCCGCCAGGTCTCGAGCCCGACCATTTCGGGGATTTTGGCGGACGGCCCGTCGATCAGCTTCTTGCCGTAGGCGATGTAGGTGATGAAATCGCATTGCACCGCCTCGTCCATGTAATGGGTCGAGACCAGCACGGTGACGCCGATGGCTGAGAGGCGGCGGATCTCGTCCCAGAAATCGCGACGCGCCTTGGGGTCGACGCCGGCTGTGGGTTCGTCGAGCAGCAGCAGCTTTGGCTCATGCAACAGGCACGCCGCCAGCGCCAGCCGCTGCTTCCAGCCGCCCGACAGCGAGCCGGCCAGCTGCTTCTGGCGGTCGGCGAGCCCGAGATCAGCGAGCGCCCGGTCGACCCGCTGTTTGCGCCGGTCGAGCCGGTACATGCGCGCCACGAAATCGAGGTTCTCGCGGATACTGAGGTCCTCGTAATACGAGAACTTCTGCGTCATGTAGCCGACCTGCTCCTTGATCTGCTCGGCTTGTTTGCGCACGTCGAAGCCGAGGCAGGTGCCCTCGCCCTCGTCCGGCGTCAGCAACCCGCAGAGCATGCGGATGGTGGTGGTCTTGCCCGAGCCGTTCGGGCCGAGAAAGCCATAGATCGCGCCTTTCGGCACCTGGATGTCGAAATGATCGACCACCCGCTTCGGCCCGAAATTCTTGGTCAGTCCATGCACGTCGATGACCAGCGGCTCGCTCATCTACTGCCGCTCCACCGTCACCGGCTGGCCGGGATGCAGGTTCGCGCCATCGAGCGTTGCTTCGACCAGGTAGCTCAGCCGCTGCCGCTCGTCGCGCGAGTAGATCACCGGCGGGGTGAACTGCGGGTCCGAGGCAAAGAAGCTCACCCTGGCGGTCAGCCCGTCCGGGCAGCCGTCGCAGCTCACTGCCACCTGGTCGCCGAGAGCAAAGCCGGTCCGTGCCGCCTCGGGCACGTAGAACTTCACCTTGAGCGCCCCTTCGGGCAGGATCGAAATGACCGGCGTCCCCGCCGCGACCATCTCGCCGGCATCGAAGAACACCCGCTCGATCCGTCCAGCCGCCGGGGCGGTGATGGTCCGATCGGCGAGATCGGCATTGGCCTTTTCGGCGTCGGCATGTGCCGCCGCCAGATTGGCCTCCGCCTGCACCTGCTGCTCGGTGCGGGCCGGCAGCTCGGCAACCTTCAACTGCGCCTCGAGCTGGCGCACCGCGGCCTGGGCGCTGGCGAGGCTCGCCCGGTCCTGGTCGAGCTTGGATTGCGGCACCAGCCCCTGGCCGAACAGTTTTTCGCTGCGGGTGGCGCTGTCGCTGGCCAGCTGCAGATCTGCCTCGGCCTTTTCGAGGCTTGCCCGGATCACGTCGATCTCGTCGGCCCGGCTGCCGGTGGTGAGGTTCTTCAACCCTGCCTCAGCCGCCGCCACGCGGGCCTGGGCGGCCGAGAGCAGCGCCATCTGCTGCTCCGAGCGCAGCCGGAACAGCAGGTCGCCTTCGAGCACGGTGTCGCCTTCGCGCACCGAGATCGTCTCGATCGGGCCGGCGGTGGTCGACGACGCGTAAACGTAGCGGGCCTCGACATAACCATCGTAGCCCGGCGGCTCGGTGGCGCCGAAACCAGGGATCACCAGGGCAATGAGGCCGACCAGCCAGGCGAGAAAACCGTCCATCATCGTCTCCTCAGCTGCTCGACCATTGCTTGGCGCTCGGCGGAGCGCTGAGCCCGTCGAACAGGATGCTCAGGTGGTTCTCGACCAGCTTGTCCATGTGCAGCCCACCTTCCGGCGTGATGCCGAAGATCTCCGCCATTGCCACGTGCAGCATCATCGGCCCGATGATCGAACGGATGGTGAGGCTGGGATCGACCTGCCGCAGGTAGCCCTGCTCGATGCCGCGTCGAAGCAGCCCTTCCACCGCCGGAATTACCCGATCGAGCACCTCGCGTCGGTACATCTCGGCGAGGCCCGGAAAGCCCATCGCCTCGCGGAAGATCAGCTTGGGCATGGCCATGATCCTGGGGTCGCTGATCCGGCCCGCCAGCATGGTCAGCACCATGCGAAGCACGATGCGCGGGTCGCCCTCGTAGTTGTGCAGCGTCGTCAGCGCCGAGTCGGCGATCGGCAGGATGGCCCGCCGGACCAGCCCCTCGAGCAGCGCTTCCTTGGATGGGAAATAGAGATAGACCGTGCCCTTGCTGAGCCCGGCGCGCCTGGCGATGTCGTCGACCCGGGTCGAGGCGAAGCCCTTTTCGATAAACAGCTCCAGCGCTGCATCCAGCACCTCGTCGGGTCGCGCCTCGGCGCGCCGGCGGAACTTCGGTCTGCGCTCTCGATCGCTCGTATTCATCAGCTGTTAGCCCTACTGACTGCTCGGTCATGTACTTAATAACTGACTGGT
>JAEUMC010000729.1 GCA_016793415.1 Devosia sp.
GGCGACACCATCGATGTGGAAGTGTCGGCCAAGCAGAAGCTCAACCTCGACAAGCTCCTGGAGATCATCCAGCTTCAGGCCGAGGTGCTCGATCTCAAGGCCAACCCCGTCCGCGCCGCCGAAGGTTCGGTGGTGGAAGCCAAGCTCGACCGCGGCCGCGGCCCGGTGGCGACCGTTCTGGTCCAGCGCGGCACCCTGAAGCAGGGCGACATCGTGGTCGCCGGCTCGGACTGGGGCCGCGTGCGCGCCCTCATCAACGACAAGGGCGAGCAGGTGAAGGAAGCCGGCCCGTCCATTCCGGTGGAAGTGCTGGGCTTTACCGGCGTGCCGTCGGCCGGCGACCGCTTCAGTGTGGTCGAGACCGAAGCGCGGGCCCGTGAAGTTACCGAGTACCGTCAGCGCCTGATCCGCGAAAAGACCGCGGGCGGCGGCGCCACCAGTCTCGAGCAGATGATGAATCAGCTCAAGGCCTCGGGCATCGCCAAGTTCCCGCTGATCATCAAGGGCGACGTGCAGGGCTCGGTCGAAGCGATCAACGCCTCGCTCAACAAGCTCTCGACCGACGAAGTGTCGGCGCAGATCCTGATGAGCGGTGTGGGCGCCATCACCGAATCCGACGTGACGCTGGCTTCGGCCTCGAACGCCATCATCATCGGCTTCAACGTCCGCGCCAACAAGCAGGCCAGTGACCTCGCCACCCGCGAGGGCATCGAAATCCGCTACTACAACATCATCTACGACCTCGTGGATGACGTGAAGGCAGCGATGTCGGGTCTGCTCAAGCCGGAGCGTCGCGAGACCTTCATCGGCTACGCCGAGATCCTCGAAGTGTTCTCGATCACCAAGGTCGGCAAGGTTGCCGGCTGCCGCGTGACCGAGGGTATCGTCGAGCGCGGCGCCGGTGTCCGCCTGCTGCGCGACAACGTCGTGATCCACGAAGGCAAGCTCAAGACGCTCAAGCGCTTCAAGGATGAAGTCAAGGAAGTGCCGGTCGGCCAGGAATGCGGCATGGCCTTCGAGAACTACGAAGACATCCGTGCCGGCGACGTCATCGAGTGCTTCCGCGTCGAGCAGGTCACCCGGTCGCTGTAAAAGCGCTTCAAAACCATCGATAGGTCGGGCATCAAGGTAACTTGGTGCCCGATTTCATTTTGGCGTTTTGTTGATGGATCGATTTTCGACGCAGTATATGCCGTCCGGTGCCGGGCTGGTCCGCGCCGTGCCTCTGATGCAAAGAGCCTTGAGAACCGGCGGCGGTGCTATGGGGCTGGCGATGTTTGCGACTGGATTTGGGTCGTTCTTTCTCGTCGGTCTCGCCAATAGTCTGCTGCCCCGGTTCTGGCCCGACTATCCGCCGGTTCTGCCATTCATCGCGGGCCTCGTGCTGTTCGGAGCGATTGTGGTGGGAGTGATCGTGCCGTGGATGCGTAAGCGCACGGCACGGCGCTTCGACCAGCTGATGCCTCCAGAAATGACTCGGCTCAAGATCGATGATGAGGGGCTCACCATCAGCGATGCGCATTCGCATGGCCACTGGGACTGGCCGCACATCCGCGGCGCGATCCCGACCCCCGATGGCGTTGCCGTCCTCGTGGGGTATAGCGGCGTTGTGGTCGCCAAGTCGGCGTTCAGCAATGCTGCCGAGCAGCAGGCGTTCATCGAACTGGTCAATCGCCGCGCCGATCGGACCATGATCTGATCTGATCCGATGTCCTCCCCCTTCCTTGGCCTTACCTACACGCTGACCACAGCCGATGCGTTGGCCTATGAGGCGCTGCCGCGCGAAGTGCTCGGCTGGCGCAAGTGGCTGCTGCTGCTGTGGCTCGCGGCGGCAGGCGGGATCACGGCTTTCCTGCCGGCAGAGTGGATCGGCCCGGAATGGGGCTGGCGCTTCTGGCTCGTGGCGCTGGCGCTGGTCGGGCTCGCCTATGGCTTCGCCACCATGGTCATGACGCTGGCGACGCACCAGCGGGCCCGTCGCCGCATTGCCGCGCCGACCGTCGCCACGCTGGAGCAATGGGGCGACCACCTTGCCGAGCGCATCGGCGACCGACAGCGTTTCGTCGCGTACGAAACCATCGCCGCCGTCGCCATCGGCAAGGCGCACGTTTTCGTCACCGCGCCGCCGGAGGTGCTGATCGTGCCGCTCTCGGCCTTCGCCGATCGCGACGAGATGGTGGCATTCGGCGAGGATATCGATCGGCTGTCGCGCGAAGCCGTCCCCTGACCATCGCTAAGAACCTGCCCGAATTGGCGGTTTCCCCAAACCGCACTGCACCTTAGAATTGCTCTCGTATTTCAGGGTGATTTGATGCGTGGCGTTGGCGGCAGGGTCGGTGGGGGACGGGGGGCGAACGGCCCGGATATCCCGGATGCCCTGCCATTCGACAAGGGCGAGCGGCTGAAGACCTTCCGTCACCTCGGCCGGCTGTTCGCGCAGATGTGGCGCACCAGCCCCTGGCTGATGGGGCTGTCGATCGGGCTCCGGCTCATCGTCGCCATCCAGCCGCCGCTGGTGCTGCTGCTCACCAAGCTGATCATCGACGAAGTGGTGCACCAGACCGGGCTCGCCAGCCCCGGCCCCGAGCTCACGGATTGGCTGGAGAGCGGGCGGCTGACCTATCTCGCGCTGCTGCTCGGGGCGGAGTTCGCCCTGGTGTTCGCCCGCGATGCCTTCAACCGCGCCATCAACGTGGTCGACAACATCCTCGGCGAAAGCCACTCCAATGCCGTCAGCCTCGAGCTGATGGAGCATGCGGCGAAACTCGATTTGAAGCATTTCGAGCAGTCCGAGTATCAGGATCGGCTGGAGCGGGCACGCCGCCAGGCCTCGAGCCGCTCGACCGTCATCTCGCAGGTGTTCGGCCAGGCCCAGGCGATGATCACCGCCATCGCGCTGGCCGCCGGCCTCTTCGTTTATGCGCCGCTGCTGATCGGCTTGCTGGCGCTGGCGTTGATCCCGGCGGTGTGGGGCGAGTTCCGCTTCAACCGGCTGGCCTACTGGATCTCGCATAACCGCTCGCCGGAGCGGCGGCAGCTCGAATACCTGCGCCAGATCGGCGCCAGTGCCGACAGCGCCAAGGAGATCAAGCTGTTCGGGCTTGGCGATTTCCTCTCCGGCCGCTTCAAGGTGCTATCCGACCAGATCCTGATCGAGAACCGGAATCTCTCGATCAAGCGGGCGCTGCAGACGGGGCTCCTCGCCTCGATCTCGACGCTCACCTATTACGCCGCCTATGCCTACATCGTCTGGCGCACGCTGCACGGCGAGTTCTCCATCGGCACCCTGGTGTTCCTGTCGGGCAGCTTCTCGCAGCTCAACGGCTACCTGCAGCAGATCCTGATCGGCTTCACCCAGATCGCCGGGCAGTCGCTTTATCTCGACGACCTGTTCAGTTTCTTCGAGATCAAGCCGACCATCCTCGACCCCAAACACCCCAGGCCGTTCCCCTTGCCGGTCAAGCAGGGCATCGTGTTCGAAAATGTCGGGTTTC
>JAEUMC010000742.1 GCA_016793415.1 Devosia sp.
CACCGGCTACACCCAGTATCTGGGAGCGTCGGAGCTGGAGCACGCGCAGCAGACGCTGACGGCGCTGCTGAACCTGGTGATCCACGATACCCGGCCGCCACTGGTCATCTCGCGTCACGCCGGCGATGCGCTGATCAGCTACGGGCTCAGCGACAACATCCTCACCGGGCAAACCTACGCCGAGAGCATCGAGGACACCTATGTCGACTTTCGCCGAGCGATCGATCGGATGGTGCACAACACCACCTGCCCGTGTAACGCGTGCCGGAACATCGGCACGCTCGACCTGAAATTCTTCGTCCACCATGGCGAGTTCGCGGTGCAGAAGCTCGATGCGCATGACGAACTGGTGGGGTCGGACGTGATCCTGATCCACCGGCTGCTGAAGAACCACGTGACCGAGGCCACCGGGTTCCGCGCCTATACCCTGTTCACCGATGCGGCGCTGAGCCGGCTCGGGCTCGGCACCGAGGGGCTGGTGGCGCACCAGGAGAGTTATGAGAATTTCGGCACCGTCGCGGTGTGGATCGAGGACATGCATCCGGTGTGGGAGCGCAAGCGCCGGCTGACCCGCGTGACCATTCCGGACGACAACGAACTGATGCGGGTGAGCGCCGACATCGCCCTGCCGCGCGAGCAGGTGTGGGATTATGTGGTGCAGCCCGAGCACTACCGGGTGCTGCTGGCGGCGACGCATCTCGAGGTGAACGGCAAGAGCGGAGGCCGCGTGACGGTGGGCAGCACGTTCCAGTGCTACCACGGCGACGCGGTGATCCCCCTGACGGTGCTGGAGTGGCAGCCGTTCGAACAGATGCTGGTGCAGTATGTCTCGCCGGTGCCGATCAAGGGGGCGTCGGGGCTGACGGAACTGCGGCTCGAGGCGACCGCAACGGGCACGCGGCTGACTCAGATCTTCAGCAAATCGACCGGCTCGCTGCTGGGACGGATACTGTCGGATGCCGGGCTGAAATCATCGGCAAAACAGTTCCAGCGCGATATCGAGCAGTTTGCCCGGCACATCGAGGCAGATCACGCGCTGCAGCCCGAGCAGCCTGCTGCAGTGGCGGCGCTGGGGCCGGCGGAGATAGGCGCTGCGGTGCGCCTGAGCCTGGGCGGGATCAGCGCCTGACGAGGTACGCCTTCGACCTCAGTCCCAGCTTTTCGAGCTCCGCAGCTTCTTGGTGGCGCCGCGCTGCGCCTTGCCTTCGAGGCGGCGCTGTTTGGAGCCGAGGGTCGGGCGGGTTGGACGGCGGGGTTTTGGCGGCACCAGGGCTTGCCGCAGGATGGCGACGAGGCGCTCGATGGCGTCATCGCGGTTGAGCGGCTGGCTGCGCAGCCGATTGGCGGTGATGACGATCACCCCGTCGGTGGTGAGCCGGCTGCCGGCGAGGGCCGCGGCGCGATGCTTCAGTGGCTCGGGCAGCGAGGGCGAGCCCATCAGGTCGAAGCGGAGCTGCGCGGCGCTCGACACCTTGTTGACGTTCTGCCCACCGGGACCGGGGCTGCGGATGTAGTCGATGGCAAGCTCCGCCAGCGGGAGGTGCACGGCGCCGCCGATATGGAGAGAGTCGGGAATGAGAGGGCTCCGCGGGTTACCGGCGGAGGGTAGACCAGTTCGCGGACGATTTGAAATGCGGGAGCATGCAGCCGGCGGATCCTCCCCCGCTCCCGCAACTGGCGCCGAGACGCCCGGATCACACCTCCAGCACCAGCGGCGACGCCTTCAGATATTTCAGTTTCAGCTTGTCCGGGTGCTGCTGTTTGGCGGCGGCGAGCTGAGCTTCGATGGCGGTGAACTGGGTGATGCGGTCGGCGATCTTGGGCGAGGGCTTGCCGTTGTTCCTGGCCATGAAGGCGGCTTGCTGCTTGTTGAGATAGGTGGTGCTGCAGTTGAGCCAGATGGTGAAGGGTCTCGTCGCCTCGGGGTTCGGCGAACG
>JAEUMC010000749.1 GCA_016793415.1 Devosia sp.
CTGCTGCCGCTGCGCGGGCACTCGAACGTGCAGGGGATCGGCACGATCGGGGTGAAGCCGGTGGTGTCCGAGCAGGTGTTCGCCGCCATGGAGCAGGCGTTCGGCGTAACGCTCGGCCGAAACAAGGGCCTCGACACCATGGCCGGGCTCGAAGCCGCCGCGCGCGGCGAGATCGACAGCGCGGTGATCATGGGCGGGAACCTCTGGGGGGCGACGCCGGACACCGCGTTTGCCAGCCGGGCGATGGAGGCAATCGGCTTCAAGCTGTTTCTCACCACCACGCTGAACCGTGGCCACGTGCATGGGCTGGGCGACGGGGAGGTGCTGATCCTGCCGGTCACCGCCCGCGACGAGGAATGGTCGCCGACGACGCAGGAATCGATGTTCAACTTCGTCCGCCTGTCGGATGGCGGCATCGAGCGGCTCGACAATGTGCGGCCGGAAACGGTGATCCTCTGCGACCTCGCCGCACAATTGCTGCCGGATAGCCCGGTGCCGTTCGAGCGATTCAAGGAACACCGGCAAGTCCGTGCAGTCATTGCGAAAGTCGTGCCGGGGCTGGAGCAACTCGCCGATATCGATGTGGCCAAGCGCGAGTTCCACATCAAGCACCGGGTGATGCACGCGCCCGAGTTCGGCACGCTGGACGGCAAGGCGCATTTCGTGGTCACGCCGCTGCCCAGGGCGCCGGCGCCGCTCACCCTCGCGACGGTGCGCTCGGAAGGGCAGTTCAACACCATCATCTACGAAGAGCAGGACAGCTACCGGCTGAAGGCGGGGCGAGACGCGATCTTTCTCAACCGCGAGGACATGGCGGCGTTTGGGGTGCGCGATGGACAACGGGTGACCATCGCCTCCGACGCCGGGCGGATGGAGGGCACCGCCACGGCGTTCGACCTGCCGCGCGGCTCGGCATTGGCCTATTACCCCGAGGCCAATGTGCTCTGCGGCACTGCGGTCGATCCGCGCTCTAAAACTCCGGCCTTCAAGTCGGTGCCGGTGTGGATCGAGGGGTAGGGCGCTGGGATAAGCCCACACCCTTGCCCCCTCACCGGTGGAGCCAAATGTGCCGACATGGTGAAGCATTAGGGCGACCTTGCCGGGCCACCGAACTCGGATAATGTTTCCCCTGGGTTCGGGGACTACGAAATGACTGACGACAAGCAGGAGCAGCCGGCGCCGGAAATCGACCGTCCCGGCGAGCGCGCAAAGGCGTTCAACGCTGCGATGGCGACGCTGGGTATTGCCATCGTCGTCTTCATTGTCGGCGTGGTCGTCGGCTTCCCGCTTGCCACCTTCGGGGTGGAGTTCGTCACTTCCAACGGCGGCGTAGTGTTCGGGCTGCTGTTTGGCTTCCTCGTCCTGGTGCTGGTCGTCACCGCGGTGCTGATGATCTTCCGTCGGCAGATCTGGGAGAGCCTGTTCAAGCGTGGCGAAGTCGAGATGGAGCGGTTCGCGCGGCCGCTCTCGGAAGTGGCGCGTTTTGCGGCGCTGCAAAAGGTCCACGAAGCCACGGAATCCGCACGCGATCTCGCCGAACTGGTACTGGCGCGCTACGCCTGGGTGTCGACCCGGCGCTGGCTGATGGCGACGATCACCGCATTCATTGCCGCCATCGCAGCGCTGGCCGGGTCGGCCCTGCTGTTCCAGCAGAACCAGTTGCTGCGCACCCAGATCGGGCTGATGCAGGATCAGAACGGCCGCATCGAGGAACAGAACCGCTTCATCCAGAGCCAGATCGAGCTGGGCGAAGCGCAGCGCTCAACTTCGATCGTGCCCGAAATCCTCGAGATCGGCGCGCAGGTGGCGCAGGAGGTGGCGGCGGTCAACACCTATGCCGGCGACCAGCCGTCGATCGCCATGCTCAGCCCGGGCCTTCGAGCCCGCATCATCGCAGCGACGACGGCGGCACGACCGTACCGCTATCTCCGCAACCCGTTGACCGATCTCGACGAGAACCTGCTGATGTCGTCGGGCCTGCTGCGGCGGGCCGACCTCGCGGCGTCGGCGACGGTGCGCCAGCAGCTCGACGCGGCGAGCGGCGCTGTGCAGTTCGCCGGCGAGCAGACGGGCGTGATGTCCGACCGGCCGCTATCGCCGGAGCGCGGGCAGATCATCGGTCTGCTGATCTCCAACGGGCTCACGGATTTCTCGACCCTCAACGGCGCGGATTTCAGCTTTGCCGAGGTGCGGTCGGCCAGCACCGGCAGCCAGATCCGTTTTCACTTCGCGTCGCTGCGCTTCGCCAATTTCGATCGGCAGTTGCTGGTCGGAGCGGAGTTCGACGGCGCCTATCTCGAACACGCGCGGTTCCGCAACGCCAACATCAACTACACGCGGTTCACCGCCGGCGAGCTGCCCTCGATCAGTGGCGGCGAGGGCTTGAAGCAGGGGGCGCAGCTCTCGGGGGCCGACTTTTCCGGTGCGCTGCTCAAGCATGCCTCGTTCGACGGCAGCCGCGGTTTCGGCATCAATTTCGATGGCGGCGTGGTGCACAACACGACGTTCGCGGGCACCTCGATGGCCGGCAGCACGTTCCGCAACACCATCTTCGGGATGGTGGATTTCACCGGTGCCGATCTGAAAAGCGTCGATTTCGACGGGGCGATTGTGTTCGACCCCGGCTTCCTCGATAGCGTTGCCAAGCAGGCGGCGCCGGAGAGCTTCGTACGCGAGCGCTTCGAGATCGCGCCGCTCGCCGCCGAGGAGTTCGCCCGCCACCCGCGCTGGTCCGATGCGTGGCTGGATGGGCTCGAGGCCAAGCCGGCCTATCGGATCACACGTGTAGGAGCGTTCGAATGAGCGGGTTCCCCAAACAGACCTTCGAGTTTCTCGCGGGGATCGCCAAGCATAACGAGAAGGCGTGGTTCGACGCCAACCGGCCGCTCTACGAAGCCGGCTATGTCGAGCCGGGCAAGGCCTTCGTCGCCGAGATCGGACCCAGGCTCAAGGCGATCTCGCCCGAGGTGCAGTTCGACCCCAAGGTCAACGGCTCGATCTCGCGCATCAATCGCGACATCCGGTTTTCCAAGGACAAGCGGCCATACAAGCAGCACCTGGCGCTGTGGTTCTGGCATGGCGACAAGCGCGGCTGGGACCGGCCAGGCTTCTACGTGCATATCGAGGCGGAGCGGGTGTTCCTCGGCACCGGCATGTACGGTTTCGACAAGGATACGCTCGACAGTTTCCGCCAATCGATCATCCACCCGCGCTCCGGCAAGGCGCTGGTTGCGGCGGTCAACGAGGTGAAGTCGAAGGGCGCCTATTCGATCGGCGAGAAGACGCGCAAGCTCATGCCCCGTGGCTTCGAGACCGACCCCGACCGGGCCGAGTTCCTGCTTTATGAGGGCCTGACTGCCGGCATCGAACTGCCGGCCAGCGCTGCGGCACAGCCGGACTTCGCTGACGTGTGCCTCGAGCATTTTGCCAATGCCGCGCCGATCGCGCGGTGGTTGATCGCCGAGGTGGCGGGGTAGGGCGTTTCGCTGCGGCTGGGGTGTGTACTGCCCCTCACCCCGACCCTCTCCCCAGCGGGGAGAGGGGGCGATGTAGCACCGCCGGTGCAAGGTGCGTCCCCTCTCCCCGCAGGGGAGAGGGTCAGGGTGAGGGGGCAGTTCAGGCACTGTCGATCGATCTCCTCACACCACTGGCGGATCGAGCCGAGCGAAGCCGGCTTGCCGATAATACGGAAACCGCGGATACGAAGGTGTCACCGCGCTTGCCACATCGAGCCGGGCGACCTGGGCGGCATCGAGCGACCAGCCGATGGCGCCGAGGTTCTGGCGCAACTGCTCTTCGTTGCGGGCGCCGATGATCACCGAGGAAACCGTCGGGCGCTGCAGCAGCCAGTTGAGGGCGATCTGCGGGATGGTCCTGCCGGTCTCAATGGCGATCTCATCGAGGACGTCGACGATGGCATAGAGCCTTTCGTCATCGACCGGAGGGCCGAACTCGGCGGTGTTGTGCAATCGGCTGCCTTCGGGCAGTGGCTGTCCGCGGCGCAGTTTTCCCGTGAGCCGGCCCCAGCCGAGCGGGCTCCAGACCAGCGCGCCGACGCCCTGGTCTCGGCCGAGCGGCATCAGCTCCCACTCGTAGTCGCGGCCGACCAGCGAGTAGTAGACCTGGTGCGCGACATAGCGCGACCAGCCGTGCCGCTCGCTGAGGTCGAGCGATTTCATCAACTGCCAGCCGGCGAAGTTGGAGACGCCGATATAGCGGAGCTTGCCGGCGCGGACGAGGTCGTCGAGCGTCGAGAGGGTCTCGGCCACCGGCGTCGCGGCGTCGAAGGCATGAAGCTGCAGCAGGTCGATATAGTCGGTGCCGAGCCGGCTGAGCGCGGCGTCGACGCTCTGGGTCAGCCGGGCGCGTGAAGTGCCGGCTTCGGCAGGGCCATCGCCCATCGGCAAACCGGTCTTGGTGGAGATCAGAGCCTGGTGCCGCCTGCCCTTCAGCGCAGCGCCGAGGACGCGTTCGGAAGCGCCGTCGGAATAGACATCGGCGGTGTCGAACAGGGTGACGCCGGCTTCAAGGCAGATGTCGACCAGGCGGCGGGCCTCGGCATCGTCCGAGGTGCCCCAGTGGCTGAACAGCGGACCGGAGCCGCCAAAGGTGCCGGCGCCGAAGCTGAGCGCCGGGACCGTTAAGCCGGAGGCGCCGAGAGTGCGGTATTCCATGATGTCGACTTTCAGTTGGAGGGAGCGAGCGCAGCGTTGCGGCGGAGCAGCAGGCTGACCAGCAGGAGGGCGAGGGCCAGCAGCGGCAGCACGGCGCCGACCAGGGGCAGGGCAGTGAGGCCGAGCCCCTGTTCGAGGGCAACGCCGCCGAGCCAGGCGCCGAGCGCGTTACCGAGGTTGAAGGCGGCGATGTTGAGCGATGAGGCGAGGCTGGTGCCGGCGCCGCCGGCCTTTTCCAGCACCCAGAGCTGCAGCGGCGCCACGGTGGCGAAGCCTGCCGCACCGAGGAGGCCAACCGCGATCACTGCAGTGACCGGGTTGGGCAGGGCGAGGCTCATCGCCAGCATGACGATGCTGAGGGTGGCAAGCGTGCCGAGGACGCTCCAGAGCAGGTTCCGGTCGGCAAGCTTGCCGCCGAGCAGATTGCCGACGACGAGGCCGCCACCGAACACCAGGAGGATCGGC
>JAEUMC010000751.1 GCA_016793415.1 Devosia sp.
CGCGTTTGCGCGTGGCGCGCGTGATTCGTTCGAGCGTTTGCCCAGTTAGCGGACGCGCCCCGGCGGCGGCCGAAATGCTGGCCTCGAGGCCGCCCTGGGTCAGCAGCGCAACATCGCACCCGGCTGCGAGCGCCGCGGCGACGCGCTGTTTCGGCGTGCCCTGCAGCGCTTCCATGCTGAGACAATCGGTGATCAGCACGCCATCATAGCCGATATCGTGGCGGATCAACTCATAGAGGGCAGGCGAAACCGAGGCCGCCCGCTCCGGGTCGATCCGGGTGAAGATCAGATGTGCGACCATGGCCCACGGCGCGTCCCTGAGCGCGACGAAGGGCTGGAAGTCGGTGGCGCGGAGATCGTCCAGTTCGGCATCGACCACCGGGCAATCGAAATGCGGGTCGACGGTGACCCGGCCATAGCCGGGGATGTGCTTGACGATCGGCAGGGCGCCGACCTCGAGCATGCCGTCGATCACCTCGCGGGCCAGCGTCACCACCAGCTCCGGGTCGTCGCCGAAAGCGCGCTGGCCGATCACGTCGTGGGTACCGGGGCGGGCCAGATCGACCACCGGGGTAGTGCCGCTGTCGATGCCGAGGCCGGTCATGATGGCGCCCATGGCCTGGGTCGAGAGCCTGAGAGCACGTTTGGCCAGCGCCAGGTCCTGTTTCGCCAGGGCGCCGAACGATCCGAGGCTGCGGAAGCTCGGCCAGTGGCCGTTGTCGAGCCGCTGTACCCGACCGCCTTCCTGATCGATGAAGATGGGGGCATCGGGGCGGCCGACCACCTCGCGAAACTGGGCGCAGAGCCGCCGCGCCTGTTCGGTGTTCTCGAGGTTGCGGCGGAACAGGAACAGCCCATAGGGGTTGGCGTCGCGAAGATAGGCGATCTCGTCGGCGGTCAACTCGTAACCGGCAACGCCGACGAACAGGGCCAATGGGGTGGAGGTCGGGGTCTGCATCTCAGCCGTGGTGATCGGGGTGGGTGACGTCGCGCGTGCGCTTCAGCGCGTCGATGGTCTGCTCGTAGCGCAGCCGGGCGACGCCCATGAACAGGCAGTCGACCAGCGCCAGCTGCGCGATGCGGCTGACCATGGCGCCGGCGCGCAGCGTGCTTTCGCGGGCGTGGGTAATGAGGCGCTCCTCGGCGGTGCGGGCCAGTGGCGACTCCCTGGCGCCGGTGATGGCGACGGTGCGGGCGCCGTTTTCCCGCGCCAGGTTGAGGAACTGCACGGTGTCGGCCGTGGTTCCGGAATGGGAAAAGCCGATGGCGACGGTGTGGGCCGGGGAGAGCACCGCCGCCGTCCAGGCCTCGTGCGCGTCAGCCATCAGGAAGACATTGCGGCCGACGCGGAACAGCTTGTGGTGCAGGTCCTGGGCGACGAAATGGCTGGCACCGATGCCGAACAACAGGATGCGCTC
This sequence comes from Devosia sp., assembly GCA_016793415.1. Taxonomy (GTDB): domain Bacteria; phylum Pseudomonadota; class Alphaproteobacteria; order Rhizobiales; family Devosiaceae; genus Devosia_A. Next base: position 1,419 of record JAEUMC010000751.1, read on the forward strand.
GGCCTGGTCGAGTGCGGTGACGACCCGTTCGAGCGCCTTGAAATCGAGGCTCGACACCGTCTCCTCGATGGCGAGCATTTCGAGCGAGGCGACCTTGGCGGCCATCTCCTCGAGCGTATCGGTGCGGGCGATTTCGGCGCCGAGCGTCAGGCCGGGACCGAACTGTGCCGCCT
>JAEUMC010000754.1 GCA_016793415.1 Devosia sp.
GTGCTGCCGCGGCAGGGCGTCCGGTTCTGGCCATTCAATTGGTCTCCCTCGGCATTCTGGTGGCAGAGCCGATGCTGCAGCGCAAGAGCCGGGACGGCACTGTGCATGGCATCGACTATCACAAGAGAATGTAGACTATCACCTGTAAAATTCATGCACGACCAAGAGCAGAAAATGGACCGCAACATTTCACAGAAGCTGGCCACCGCGACGGTGGACTTCGACAAGCCGGGCAAGCAGGTCGGGTTCTTCCACATCCCGCTATCGGTGCATGACGATGCCTGGGGCGTGGTGCCGGTGCCGGTGGCGGTGATCAAGAACGGGGTGGGCCCGACGGTGATCCTCGAAGGCGGCAACCATGGCGACGAATACGAGGGACCGATCACCCTGGGCGAGCTGATCCGCGACCTCGACCCCGCGGATGTCTCGGGGCGGCTGATCTTCATTCCGGCGATCAACCTCCCCGCCGTGAACGCGGCGCGGCGGACCTCGCCGATCGACGAAATCAACATGAACCGCACCTTCCCGGGCGATCCGCTCGGCACGACGACGCGGCAGATCGCGGCCTATGTGAACGACGTGATCTTCCCGATGGGCAATGTGTTCATCGACCTCCATTCCGGCGGCTCGTCGCTCGACATCATCCCGAGCTCGGTGATCGAGCCGGGCGCGACGCCCGAGCAGCATGCGGCCAATGTGGCGGCGGCCAAGGCCTTCGGCACCGAGATCGCGGTGGTGATCGACAATCGCGGCGATCCGCGCACCGCCACCGCCTCGGCGGCGCTGCAGGGGATGACGGTGATCGGCACCGAGATGGCCGGCGGCGGCACGGTATCAGTCGATGCGCTGGCACTCTGCCGGCGCGGCGTGCGGAACGTCCTGGCGCATCTGGGCGTGCTGCCGGCACGCTACGCCAGCCCGGTCGCTGGCGAGCCGAAACTATACGATCTCGGCCCCAAGGCGCATGTGATCGCCGAGGATGACGGGGTGTATGAGCCGCTGCACAAGCTCGGCACGGCAGTGGAGGCGGGGCAACTGGCCGGCCGCATCCACTTCCTCGCCAATCCGGGCCGGGCGCCGGTCGAGCTGCACTATCGCGCCAGCGGCATTCTCTATGGCCGCCGCCAGCCGGGCCGGGTGCGGCCGGGCAATTGCTGTTTCGTCGTTGCTTCTCCCTATGAGGCGCCCGCCGCATGATCACGCTCGCTGACATCAACACTGCCGCCACCCGCATCGCCCCGCATATCAGGCGCACCCCCACAATCGAGGCGCGGGCTTTGTCCGCGCCGATCACCCCGGCAAAGCTGTCGCTGAAGCTCGAAAGCCTGCAGGCGACAGGCTCGTTCAAGGCGCGCGGCGCCACCAACAAGCTGCTGTCGCTGCCGGCGGAAGCCTTGCAGCGCGGCATCGTCACTGCCTCGGGCGGCAATCACGGCCTCGCCGTAGCGCGGGCGGCAAAGCTCGCCGGGGTCAAGGCGACGATCTATGTGCCGGAGAACATCACCGCGGCCAAGGTCGAAAAGCTGAAACGCTGGGGCGCCACGGTCGAGATCATCGGCAAGGTGTGGAACGAGACCAACCTCCATGCGCTGGCTTTCGCCGAAAAGAACGGCGCTGCCTATTTCCATCCGTTCGCCGATGCGGCCGTGATGGCCGGACAGGGGACGGCGGCACTGGAACTCCTCGCCGATGTGCCCGATCTCGACGTGGTGCTGGTCGCCATCGGCGGTGGCGGGCTGGTGTCGGGCATGGGCGTGGCGATCAAGGCGCTGAAGCCAGCGGTGAAGATCATCGGCATCGAGCCCACGGGTTCGCCGACGCTCAAGGCGTCGCTGGACGCCGGGCACGTGGTGCGCTTGCCGGAGGTGACGAGCCGCATCGCGACGATGAGCTGCGCCGAGACTGACCCTCAGGTGTTCGAAGTGGTGCGCTCGGTGGTCGACGACGTGGTGCTGCTCAGCGACGACGACATGCTGGAAGCCAGCCGCTGGCTGTGGTTCGAACTCGGGATTGCGGCGGATCTCAGCGGCGCGGCGGCAGTGGCGGCGCTGATGACCGGGCGGGTGAGTTATGGCGCCGGGACGTCGGTGGGGGCGCTGGTGTGTGGGGCTGGGCCGGAGGGGATTGCGTAGCGGCGCGTCACTGCTGACGCCGGTGGCTGTGGACCCCCACCCCTGTCCCCTCCCCGCAAGGGGGAGGGAGACCAAAACACCAGCATCTCAGTCTGCGTCTCCCTCCCCCTTGCGGGGAGGGATCAAGGGTGGGGGGCAGCCC
>JAEUMC010000829.1 GCA_016793415.1 Devosia sp.
CATCTTCTTGTATTTTCGTAAGTTCTCTCGGACGCGGTCGGATATCACCACCGTTTCGTTGAGTGATAGGCCGACCAGTGTCAGCACCGCCGCGATCGAACTGAGATTGAACTCCAGTCCGGTGATCGAGAATAACCCGACCGTCATGATCACGTCGTGCAGCGTCGTCGTCACTGCCGCGAGGCCAAACTGCCACTCGAAGCGGAACCACACGTAGATCAGGATGGCCACCAGCGTCACCAGCACCGCGATGGTGCCGTGCACAGCAAGTTCGCCCGAAACCGTGCCGCTCACCGCCTCGGTGCGCCGCACCTCGTAGTTGTCGGTGGCCAGCGCCTTGGTCACTTCCTGCACCGCCACCTGCTGCTCGGCGTCACCGCCCGGCTGCAGCTGGATACGGATCAGCAGATCCTGCGGGTTGCCGAAGCTCTGCACCTGCACTTCACCCAGGTTCAGCGGGTCGAGCAGTTCGCGCACCTTGGCAGGATCGGCATCGCCTTCCGCCGTGTGCTGCACTTCGATGGCGGAGCCGCCGACGAAGTCGATGCCGAGGTTGAAGCCCTTGAAGTAGGCCGTGCCGATGGCGAGCACTGTCAGGACGATCGACAGGATGATCGCGGCCCGCGACATCTTCATGAAGTCGATCTTGGTGCCATCCGGGATGAAGCGGAAGTGCTGGATCCTGAGCGTCTTGGGACGCTTCCAGTGATACCAGATGCCGATGAAGAAGCGAGTCACCGTATAGGCGGTGAACAGCGAGGTCAGGATGCCCAGCGCCAGCGTCACGGCAAAGCCCTGGATCGGGCCCGAGCCGAGGAAATACAGCACGATCGCCGCGATCAGCTGGGTCAGGTGCGAGTCGATAATGGTACCCCAGGCGCGGTGGAAGCCCGCGTCGAGCGATTGCAGGATCGACTTGCCCGATCGCTGCTCCTCGCGCATGCGCTCGTAGATCAGCACGTTGGCGTCCACCGCCACGCCGATGGTGAGCACGATACCGGCGATGCCGGGGAGCGTCAGCGTCGCGCCGATGGCCGACAGCGATCCGAGGATCAGGAAGATGTTGAGCACCAGTGCCACGTTGGCGAAGACGCCGAACAGGCCGTAGGCAATGACCATGAAGGCCAGCACCAGCACCGAGGCCACCGCACCGGCCGTGATACCGGCGCGGATCGAGTCGGCGCCCAGGCTGGGTCCGACCGACCGCTCCTCGATGACCTTGAGGCTGGCGGGCAGTGCGCCGGCGCGCAGCAGCACGGCGAGATCGTTGGCGCTCTGCGGTGTGAAATTGCCGCTGATCTGACCCGAGCCACCGGTGATCGGCTGCTGGATGACCGGGGCGGTGATCACCTGGTTGTCGAGCACGATGGCAAAGCGCTTGCCGACGTTCTTCGAGGTGATTTCACCAAAGGTGATGGCGCCGCGGGTGTCGAACTGGAAGCTCACGACCGAACGCGAAGTCTGCTGGTCGAAGCCCGGCTGCGCATTGGTCAGCGATTCACCGCCGAGCTCGATATTCTCGTTCAGCAGTTCGTTACCGCCATCGGCGCTCGGCAGGATCATGTAGCCGGACGGAATGCCCTGCGCCTCGGCCTGCGCTGCGGTCATCGACGGGTGCACCAGATGGAAGGTGAGACGCGCCGTCTGCTGGACGATGTTCTTCAGCCGCTCGGAATCCTCGAAGCCCGGCACCTGCAGCAGCACACGATCCTGCCCCTGGCGCTGGATCGTCGGCTCGGTAGTGCCCACTTCGTCGACGCGGTTGCGGATCACTTCCATCGACTGGGCGACCAGCGTCGACATGC
>JAEUMC010000858.1 GCA_016793415.1 Devosia sp.
CCGCCCGACAGCACCCGGCATTTCTTCTCGATCTCATCGCCCGAAAAGCCGAAGCAGCCAGCCAGCGCGCGCAGCGCTGCCTGCCCGGCCTGCGGAAAACTGTCCTCGAGCGACTGGAACACCGTGCGGTCGCCATCGAGCAGGTCCATGGCGTGCTGGGCGAAATAGCCGAGCTTGACACTGGGGCCGACATTGATCGAGCCGCTGTCCGGCTCGGCGCTGCCGGCCACCAGCTTCAGCAGCGTCGACTTGCCGGCGCCGTTGACGCCCATGATGCACCAGCGCTCCTTGCGGCGGACGTGGAAATCGAGCCCCTCATAGATCGCGCGGCTGCCATAGGCCTTGTCGACGCCCTTCAGCAGCACGACGTCCTCGCCGGAGCGGGCCGGCGGGCGAAACTCGAACTGCACGGTCTGGCGGCGCTTGGGCGGCTCGACCTTGTCGATCTTGTCGAGCTTCTTGACCCGGCTCTGCACTTGTGCGGCATGGCTGGCGCGTGCCTTGAAGCGCTCGTTAAAGGCGATCTCCTTGGCGAGCATCGCCTGCTGGCGCTCGAACTGCGCCTGCATCTGCTTGTCGCTGAGCGCTCGCTGCTGCTGATAGAATTCATAGTCGCCCGAATAGGCGGTGAGCGCACCGCCATCGATCTCGACGATCTTGTTGACGACGCGGTTCATGAAGGCGCGATCGTGCGAGGTCATCAGCACGCCGCCCTCGTAGCGCTTCAGAAAATCCTCGAGCCAGATCAGGCTCTCGATGTCGAGGTGGTTGGAGGGCTCGTCGAGCAGCAGGGCATCGGGCCGCATCAGCAGGATCTTGCCGAGCGCCACGCGCATTTTCCAGCCGCCCGACAGCGCGCCCACGTCACCGTCCATCATCTCTTGGCTGAAGCCGAGCCCGTGCAGGACTTCGCGCGCCCGGGCGTCGAGGCTGTAGCCATCGAGCTCCTGGAACTGGCCCTGCACCTCGCCGTAGCGGGTGATGATCTCATCCATCTCGTCGGCGCGATCGGGGTCGGCCATCGCCGCTTCCAACTCGCTCATCTCCGAGATCAGCGCGGCAACCGGGCCGGCGCCCTCCATGACCTCGACGACGGCGCTGCGACCAGCCATGTCGCCGACATCCTGGCTGAAATAACCGATGGTGATGCCGCGATCGACCGCCACCTGCCCCTCGTCCGGCTGCTCCTCGCCGGTGATCATGCGGAACAGGGTGGTCTTGCCGGCGCCGTTCGGCCCGACCAGGCCGATCTTCTCGCCGCGCTGCAAAGCTGCCGAGGCCTCGATGAAGACCAGCTGCTTGCCGTTCTGCTTGGAGATGTTTTCGAGGCGGATCATGCGCTTGACGGGCCCTGCTGAAGTGACGGGCCCTTGCTGACTGGGTCGCGGCCGCGGTTCGTGCGTGGCGTAAAGCATCCACTGCGCTGCGGCGCAAGCGCCGCGAGGTCACAGGTGCCCTGCACTATCGACAGTGCGCCGTCCCATTCCGCCGGCTTGACTTTATTTAGCCAATCATGTAATTACATGAATATGCAAACACAAGATCCGCTTACCGCCACCTTCGCCGCGCTTGCCGACCCTACCCGTCGCGCCATGCTGGCTCGGCTGACCCAAGGCCCCGCCACGGTCAACGAACTGGCCGAGCCGTTCGAACTAAGCCTGCCGACGGTGTCGCGCCACCTCAAGGTGCTCGAACAGGCCGGACTGATCAGCAAGCAGCGCGCGGCCCAGTCCCGTCCCTGCACGCTGGAAATCGCGCCGCTGGTGGAGGCCGACGCGTGGATGGCCCAGTACCGCGAGTTCTTCACCAGCCGCT
>JAEUMC010000890.1 GCA_016793415.1 Devosia sp.
CAGCTTCCTCGATTTCGCGCGGCAGCTGATCGAAGTAGTTCTTGAGGATCATGATGGCGAGCGGCAGGGTGAAGACGTTGTAGCTGATCACCAGCGCCCAGGGCGTGTTGAGCACGCCGATGACCCGGAAGGCGACGAAGAACGGGCCGATGATGGCGATGGCGGGGACGATGCGGGTGGCGATCACCGACAGCTCGAACAGGCGGGCGCCGCGGAACGGATAACGCGACAGGCCATAGGCGGCAGCGCCGGCAATCAGCAGGTTGAGAACGACGAGGCAGGCGCTGACCAGCAGACTCTGGCCGATGGCCGGCACCAGGCGGGTGCCCATGTCGGTGCTGCCGATGCCCTTGCCGCCGGTATTGCCGAACAGCACCGCGGCGTAGTTGTCGAGGGTGATGCTGGGCGGCACCAGCGGGAACGGCTTGATGCCGAGCTGGCCGGGGGTGATCAGGCTCGAGACGACCAGATACCAGACCGGCAGCAGGATCCAGACGGCAAACACCAGCACGCCGAGATAGAGCCCGATGGTGGCGACGGGGCTCCGCCGGCGGCCGCGATCGGCTTCGATGCTGGCCATCACAAGGCCTCCTTGCGATAGAACAGCTTGACGATGACGAGGCCACCGACCAGCGCGACCACGCCGAGGATCACGGCCAGCGCCGAGCCGAGCCCGATATTGGTATTCACGAACAGCTGCCGGTAGATCAGCACGCTCAGCACCTGCGTGGTGTCGCCCGGCCCGCCCTGCGTCATGGCGAAGACCACGTCGAACTGCAGGAAGGCATAGATGACGTTGAACACCGTGACGGTGATCAGCACCGGCCGCAGCCAGGGCAGGGTGATATTGCTGAAGCGCTGCCACCAGTTGGCGCCGTCGAGCTGGGCGGCCTCGTGCAGTTCCTCGGGTAGGGTCTGGAGCCCGGCGAGCAGCAGGATGCCGGCAAAGCTTGCCTGGCGCCACACCGCGGCGAGCACGGTGATGGGCAGTGCAGTGTTCGGATCGGAGAGGAACGGGTGGTAGTCGCTGCTGAGCCCCAGCATCATCAGCACGGCATTGAGCCCGCCGACGCTGCCATCGGCAAACCACTTCCACAGGATGCCGATCACCAGCCAGGGCGTTGCCCACGGAATGATCAACAGGGCCCGCGCGAGGCCGCGGCCGATAAAGCGCTGGTTGAGCAGGAGCGCCATGGCGAGGCCGATGAGCGTCGAGAGAATGACGAAGCCGACGGCGAAGGTGGCCGTCACCTGGGCCGAGCGCCAGAACACCGGGCTCGAAAAGATGATGGTGTAATTTTCGATGCCGACGAACGGACCGAAGCTTGCGCCGCTGGCCGGCACGTCGTGGAGGCTATAGACCACCGTGAGCACGGTGGGCACCGCCAGCAGCACGGCGAGCAGGATCAGCGCCGGCGCCACCAGCTTGAAGCCAAAGGCGCGATCGGCCCTGGGGCCCAGCCTGTTCAGGTCAGATGCGGCTGCCACGTGCTCTCCTCATAAGGTCTCTCCGGCGCGCAACGCCAGCATCCATTACGCCCCACGCGTAATGGAAAAAAGCGCCACCGCCTCGGAGGGGCGATGGCGTCGATCGGGATGGACTAGAGCGTCCGGCCGCCCTGCGCGCCCTTGGCGGCGGCAGTCAGATCCTCGACGGTCTTGGCGGGGGTCGCCTGGCCGAGCAGCAGCGCGTGGATGATGTCGCCGACCTTGGCCTGGAAATCGGGGTACCAGGGCAGGGTGCGGGCCGGCACGACGTTCGACTTGGTGGCAAAGGTGTCCGACAGCAGTGCGAGATCGTAGTAGTCGGGGAACGAGGCGATGACTTCAGGGTCGGTGAAGAACCCGGCATAGGGGGCGGCGAGGCCGGCGGCCTTGGCCCACTGGTTGAACACCTTGAACTTCCCGTCGGTGTCTTTCCAGCCGTAGTACTTCATCAGGTCCCAGGTAGCGAGACGCTCTTCCTCGCTGTCGGACTGGCCCATCTGCAGCACTTCGCCGATCTGCAGCGTCGACGGGCCTGCCGGCGCCGTCTTGACGTTGGCCGATTGCGGGCCTTCGACGGCGCGGATCGAGGTCAGGAAGTAGTGGTGCAGCACGTAGAAAGCGGCGTTGCCCTGCGCCATCTCATTGCTGAGCTTGCCCGGATCGTCGGTGAGCAGCGACTTGGGCGCGAGCCCTTCCTGGTACATCGCCTGCCACCACTCGAACACCCCGACGGTCTTGGGGTCATCGGCGAACACCGGTTGGCCGGCATCGTCGAAGGCGGTGATCTGCTCGTTGAGCAGGTAGGTGTGGAGGTATTCCTCGCAGAATTCCTTCACCCAGTAGGCGACGTAAGGCGAGGCGACGGTCGACTGCAGCGACTTGGAGGCGTCGTAGATTTCCTTCAGCGTCGTCGGCACGGCGAGGCCGGCGTCGGCGAGGAACTTCTCGTTGTAGTGCAGCAT
>JAEUMC010000893.1 GCA_016793415.1 Devosia sp.
TAGATGGTCTCGCCGTGCCCCGAAGGCGAGAGGCGCATGGCGGTCCAGCCATGCTCGATCAGCATCCTGGCCTGCTCGATCATCTCCGGCCCGGGCTCGCCCGAGGTGGTGGCGAAGGTCGGGATCTTGTCGCGCTGCTTGCCGCCGAGCAGCTCGTAGACCGGTACCCCCAATGCCTTGCCCTTGATGTCGTAGAGCGCGATGTCGATAGCCGAGATCGCCGCCTGCAACACACGGCCGCCCTCGAAATACTGGCTGCGATAGAGCAGCTGCCAGATGTGGCCGATCTTGAACGGATCCATGCCGATGAGGATTTCGGCGTAGTGCTCGATGGCGCCGACCACTGCCTTCTCGCGGCCCGACAGGCCGCTCTCGCCCCAGCCGAAAATGCCCTCGTCGGTCTCGATCTTGACGACCAGCTGGTTACGGATCCCTACCCAGACGGCATAGGGCTTGATGGCAGTAATCTTCACCTTAAGTGCTCCTCAGCGGCGGGAGTTTTCCCCGCTCGATTGGCTGAGAGGGGATGCTGATTGGCGGGATGGAGTCAATTGGACGAGCGAATGAAATGGCGGGGATGCCCGGCGCACGGTCGCGGATAGTTTACCGGCGCCAGGGAATAGCTCGACCCGCTCAGATGTTGATCCTCACGAGGGCTTCTCGGAGGAGACGGAAAATGAAGCTCGCTCTCGTGCTGGCTGTCACAGCCTCGTTCGCCATCGGATCGGCCATCGCCGACGATCACCAGTTTCAGGCGATCCAATCTGGTGGCCTGTTCATCGATCCGGTGACCCACGTGATCACCAACAAGACCGGGCATGTGATGCCCGATGCACCCGGCCAGGGCAGCCCGTTCAGCGGCAATCACCAGTGTACGCCGGCAACCGACACCGGCGCCGCGCAGGACCACGCCAATGTCAAGCCGAAGGGCGCCGACGATGTGGCCGACTGTCTGGAAGACTAGTCGCGTCTGATCGGCACAGGTGGCACGCCCGCTAAGGGCGGATGGCGACAAACGGCGAGAGGGTGATCCCGGCGGCATCGAGAATCGGTTTGCCGCCGGGCGCGAAGAGGATCAGCCCGTCGATCGGCGCCAGTACGTCATCCGGGCCGAGCAGGGGCTGGATGCGGGCGGCCGACCGGCTGTCGACGCCGTAGATGGCGTCGCGATCGAAGCTGCCGTCGCGCATGGCGGTGTCGGCAACTTCCCGAGCGGTGCGCAGGGCGGTGGGGTCCATGCGGCCCAGGTAGACCGCGTCGGTGGGCAGTTTGTGGGTGACGGCGAACCAGCTCAGTTCGCGCCAGTTCCAGCCTTCGTTCTCGACCGGCAGGGCGCGAACGCGCTGGTAGTGTGGCGCGAGTGCGTCCCAGGCGGGCGAGGTCAGCGTCGTGCGCCAGGTGGTGCCGGTGCGGTCGGGTCCGATATTGAGGGCGCGGATGCCGCGCTGCAGATCGCCCAGTTGCAGCGCCAGCGCCAGACAGGCGACGATCAGCGCGGGGGTGCTGCGCAACTGGCGGGAGAGCATGGCCAGCAGGGCAAAGACGATCAGGTAGCCGAGCGGCCAGAACATGCGCCCGGACGAGCGGAAGATGGTGAGGACGTCTACCAGTTCTTTG
>JAEUMC010000973.1 GCA_016793415.1 Devosia sp.
GCGTCCCCTCGCCCCTCTGGGGAGAGGGTTAGGGTGAGGGGTAGCCAAGCACACCGGGTGATTGGGTGCCGTTGCGGTAGGGCCCGAAGGGCGCCGCCTCACTGAACCACCGAAAGGCGGTTTAGCCGACTGGCGCTTCAGCGCGCTTGGCTCCCCTCACCCTGGCCCTCTCCCCAGAGGGGCGAGGGGACGCACTTTGCGCCGCCGGTTCACACTTAGGCAAAACTCTGGATCGCCGCCGTCACCGCCTCGGTAATCCCCGGGTCGCTGAGCGAGTGGCCGGCGTTGTCGACCACCCGTATCTCCGCATCGGTCCAGATCGTCGCCAGGGCATGCGCGGTGCGGGGTGGGCAGAGGAGGTCGTAGCGGCCCTGGATGATGATGCCGCGGATGCCGGCGAGGCGGTGGGCGTTGGCCATGAGTTGGTCGGGCGCCATGAAGCTGTCATGGCTGAAATAGTGCGCTTCCATCAGCGCCGTGGCCGGGAGGCGCGACGAGGGCGAGAAATCGAGCCGCGTCGTTGCCGGACGTACCTCCGAAAGGATGCGCTCGGTGTCGCCATAGGCCCGGGCAGCGGGGCCGTGGATCGCCGGATCGGGATCGAGGATGCGGCGGAAATAGCTGTCGACCGGCGAGCGGCGCTCCTCGGCAGTGAGGAGGCTGAGGAAATCCTCGTACAGCGCCGGATAGAAGGTCGAGAGCCCGGTGCCGAAGGCCCAGTCGAGTTCAGTGCGGGTGCCGAGGAAGGTGGCGCGCAGCACGATGCCGAGCACCCGCTCGGGGTGGGCCTCGGCATAGGCGAGGGCGAGCGTCGCGCCCCAGGAGCCGCCGACCACCAGCCAGCGCTCGATGCTCAGATGTTCACGGATCCGCTCCATGTCGGCGATCAGATGCGCCGTGGTGTTGGTCTCGCGCGAGCGGGCCGGGGTAGAGCGGCCGGCGCCGCGCTGGTCGAACAGCACGGCGCGGAAGCGGGTGGGATCGAACAGCTGCCGATGCGCCGGCTGGCAGCCGCTGCCCGGGCCGCCATGCAGGTAGACGGCGGGGATGCCGTCGGCCGCGCCGATGGTTTCGACGTAGAGCTCGTGACCATCGCCGACGGGAAGGCGGAAGGTAGTGAGGGCGGTGGGGGAGAGGTCGTCCACGTAGGGTGATCTGCCTTTATTGGTTGCTGCTTCACAGCGCCGGGAGATGATACGGTCGCTTCCCTCCCCCTTGAGGGGAGGGATTGAGGGAGGAGGTGGTGCAGTCAGCACCGAGCGTCCCTCGCCACCCCCAACCCCTCTCCTCAAGGGGGAGGGGAGCAGTGAACTCTGTGGGTGGGGTTGGCACGTGCCTCACACTTCCTGCTGTTCCGGCTCCAGCGTGCCACCGGCAAAATTGCGGTAGATGTAGCGGTTCGTTCCGGTAGCAGACTCAGCTTCCGCCGTCCTGAAGATCTCGTGGTGGCGCGGCGACAGGCTGCAGGCGGGGTCGGTATTGCCGGCACTGCCGGTCAGCGCGAAGGCCTGGCAGCGGCAGCCGCCGAAATCGAGTTCTTTGAAGGCGCAGCTCTGGCACGGCTCGGGCATCCAGCCGGTGCCGCGATAGCGGTTGAAGGCGTCGGAGTTCTGCCAGATCCAGGCGATCGAGTGGTTGGAGCGGACGCTCTCGAAATCGAGCTCGGTGATGGTCTCGGCGGCGTGGCAGGGCAGCACCTTGCCGGCAGGAGTGATGTTGAAAAACTGCCGGCCCCAGCCGCCCATGCATTTCTTCGGGCGATCGGCGTAGTAGTCGGGGACGACATAGTCGATGTCGAGGATGCCCCTGAGGCGTTCCGACGCTTCCTCGACGATGCGGGTGGTGTCGTCGATCTGGGCGATGGTCGGCATCAGTGCGGCGCGGTTCTTCAGCGCCCAGCCGTAATACTGGACGTTTGCCACCTCGATGCGGTCGGCGTCGAGCGCCACGGCCATGTCGATCATGCCCGGCAACTGGTGGAGGTTCTGCCGGTGCATCACCGCGTTGACGGTGAGCGGCAGGCCGAGTTCGCGAGCCCAGCCGGCGGCTTCCAGTTTCTTCGAATGCCCCTTGAAGCCGGCGATGCGGTTGGCCAGTTCAGGTTCGTTCCCCTGAAAGCTGATCTGGATGTGGCAGAGCCCGGCATCGGCCAGCGCCGCGAGCTTTTCGCGCGTCAGCAGTACCGCCGAAGTGATGAGGTTGGAATAGAGCCCGAGGTCGGTGGCGTGCTGGATCAGCTCGGCGAGATCCTTGCGGACGGTCGGCTCGCCGCCCGAGAAGTGCACCTGCAGCACGCCGATCTCGGCGAGTTCGGTGAGCACCTTCTTCCACTCCTCGGTGCTGAGCTCATTGCCGGCGCGCTCCATTTCGATGGGGTTGGAGCAGTAGCCGCATTGCAGCGGGCAGCGATGCGTGAGTTCGAGCAGTACGGCTAGCGGGATGCCGTAGCTCTCGGCAACGGACTTCTCCTCGAGGATGGCGAGGCCATCGGTCGGGTCGGCGAAGACCGGGCTGGTGTCGAGAAGGGTAGGGCTCATGGCGTGGCCTTTCGGGCTTCGACGACGAAGCCGGAGCCGGCGAGATCCTGCAGCATGGCGATGACATCGGTGCCGATCTCGTCGCGCGGCGCGGCATAGGCCGCCGCCAGGTGGTCGATGATATCAGCGACGCTGCGCCGGCCGTCGCAGAGCTGCAGGATTTCGACGGCGATCTCGTCGGGCGCCATGACGCGCTCGGGCACTAGCAGCACCCAGCGCTGGCGCGCCTCGTCATAGCGCAGCCGGGTACCGCGGGCGAGGGTGGGGACGCTGTCCTCGGCAACGATCAGCCGGCGCCGGGCTGCCGGAGCGGTGACGGCGGTCATGGCGTGGCCGGGACGAAGGCGCCGGGCGGCACGTGGCCCTCGACATAGGCGTGGTAGAGCGCGTCGAGCTGCACCCAGAGCACGTTGGTCTTGAAGATCAACGCATTGCAGACCAGTTGGCGCTCGTAGGGGGTCCTCGCGTGCTGCTTCACGTAGTTCAGGGCGAACTCGGAGTCGCGCGGCGCCTGGGTGAGGCGACGGCTGAAATAGCTCATCACCTCGGGGGTCACGAAGTCATAGTGCTTCAGCATGCCCGAGATGCGCTCCTCGTGCAGGTTGGGCGCAAACAGCTCGGTGAGCGAGGAAGCGATGGCCTCGAGCGGGGATTTCTCGCGCACGAAATGCACATAGGCTTCGACGGCGAAGCGGGTGGCGGGCAGTATCCCCTCGGCGCTTTCGACATAGTCGGTATCGAGGCCAAGCCCCTCGGTCAGCTTGATCCAGCGCTCGATGCCGCCTTCGGTGCCGATGTCGCCATCATGGTCGGAAATGCGGTGGCGCCATTCGATGCGGGTGTCGCGATCGCGGAAACGGGAGATCACCACTGCGTCTTTGATCGGGATGGTCGACTGGTAATAGTAGCGGTTGAGCGCCCAGGCCTGCACCTGACCCTTGGTGAGTTTACCGCCATGGAGCAGGGCATGGAACGGGTGAAGGCTGTGGTAGCGGGTGGCGCCGATGAAGCGGAGCTGCTCCTCCAACTGCTCGGGCGTATCGAGCGGCGCGTCGGCCAGGACCGAGAAGGCGGTCAGTGCAGTCATAGGGTGATCTCCATCCCGTCGGCCGGGATCTGCCAGCCGGCCTGTCTCACCGCCTGTCGCTCGGAGGAGCCGGGCATCAGGGCGGGGTTCGAATTGTTGATGTGCAGGAAGAGTTTCCGCTCGATCCCGAGGTTTTCGAGGGCGGGCATGGCGGCGGACATGGCGATGTGGCCCATGCGTTGGCCGGTCTTGTGGTTGAGGCCCTGGCGGATCATCTCGTCATCGGTGAACAGCGTGCCGTCGAAGAACACCAGCCTGGCGCCGCGCAGGTAGGCCTCGACCTCCGGGGTCAGCGCTGCACAGGCGGCGAGGAACACGAAGCTCTCATCGCTCGCCCGGTCGCGAATGACGAAGCCCAGGGTGTCGCCCTCGGCATTGGCGCTGGTGTCCTCGACGAACAAGGCGGCCTTGCCGGGGGCGATGAAGGGCAGGATCTCAAGGCCGGAGGGTGAACCGTCGGGCAGTCGTGGCTCGAAGGCCGTGTCGGGGGTGATGGCGACGCGAGGGACCAGCGCCGGCTTCAGCACATTGAAGATCGAGTTTTCGGCGAGCAGCGACAGCACGCGGCTATGGCCGTAGAGGGTGAAGGGCGAACCCTCCCTGAGGGTCAGCAGCCCGGCGATCGCATCGACTTCGCCGTTGCTGAGGATCACGCCGGCGATCGGGCTATGGCGCAGGGCGCGGGGGTGGAGCGCCGGGGTGGCGGTGAGCTGCTGGCGCAGGTCCGGCGAGGCGTTGATCAGGAACCAGTGCTGGTGGTCGGCGCTGACGGCTATCGAGGCTTGCGTGGCCCGCAGCTCGGCATGGCTGGTGCGGGCGGCACGACAGTTGTCGCAGCCGCAATTCCATTGCGGCACCCCGCCACCCGCCGCGGTTCCAAGGACAATTATGCTGAGCATGAGGCCCGTCCCCGCGGCAGGATCGACGCGACTACTTGCGGGTCGCGCAAGCGTACATGTTGATTTCCATGCTCACCGGCACTTCGACCAGCTTGGGCTTCTTCCAGGACTTCATTTGAAGTTCTCCTCACGATTCACGGCTTGGTTGCCGCGACGAGGAGTGTCAGCGAGAACGCCGGGGCCCGCACTCTATCATGCTGATAGATATGGCCTATTGGTTAGAATTCGGAGAGAGAGGGGCGGTCGAGGAAGGGTGGCGTGGGGCGAATGCCGGGCAGGGTGAGCGCTTCGCCGGAGGCCTGCAGCGCATCGATCAGGCTGGCATAGGGCTCCTGCCGACGGTACTGCGAGGCGACCAGTGCGACGATGCGGCGGGCGTCGGCATTGATGCGGTAGAGCCGCACGCCATCGAGCGAGGCGCTGCCGCTGACGGTGGAGAGCGCCGGGGCGAGGCAGATGCCGGAGCCGGCACGGACCAGCCCGATGGCGACCTCGAAGCTGCGACACTGGGCGACGACGCGATGCTCGGGCAGCATCTGGTCGTACCAATCGGCGACGCGCTTGGCGTGCTGGGTGCCGAAGATGAACTGGATCGAGCGGTTGAGCACGGCCCAATCCGCTGGCGCCAGCTGGCGCAGATCGGTGATGTCGTCGAGATTCAACCGCTCGGGGACCACGAGGACATAGGGGTCCTCGATGATCGGGATCTGCAGGAAACCGACGCTCGCCTCGGCCACCGAGTTGGCGGCAAGCAGGCCGATATTGACACGGCGGCCGTAGAGCATTTCGAGGATATCGGCGGGGGCGCTTTCCTGGATGTCGAAGTCGATGTCCGGGAACCTGGCCTGGGTGCTGGTCAGTGCGGTCGGCAGCACGACGCGCAGCACCGAGTTGACGCCGGCGAGGCGCACGGTGACTCGATGGCCACCGCTATACTGGCCCAGCCCATCTTCGAGATCCTGCATGTTACGCAGGATCTGCTCGGCCTTGGGCAACAGGTAGGTGCCGGCCTCGGTCAGCGTCATCTCGTTGGAGTGACGGCGGAACAGCCTGGTGCCGACGGTGGTCTCGAGCTTCGAGAGCTGCTGCGACAGCGAGGGCTGGGCGAGGCCCAGTTGCTTGGCGGCACGGGTCAGGGTTTCGGAGTGCGCCACCGCCCAGAAGATGCGCAACTGGTGCAGGGTGATTTCGGGCCGGCGGGCCCGCAGTGCGGCGCGCGGTCGCCCAGTCTGCAGCAGGGCGGTGAGATCCCCGGGGATGGTCCGATCTTCGTCGTCGTCGGTCATGCG
>JAEUMC010000986.1 GCA_016793415.1 Devosia sp.
CGTACTGCGGCTGGCGGTGGGCAAGCCGCTCCGCCAGGCCGGGTGAGGGGACGCGCATGAACAAGAAGGACCTGGGGCTCCTGGCCCTCATCGTCGTCGTCGGGTTCGTGGTCTATCTGCGCAACCCAGCCTTCCTCGGCCCGCAGAACCTCGCCAATACCGCCAACCTGATCGGCCTGTTCGGACTGTTCGCCATCGGCCAGGGTTTCGTCATCATCACGGGTGGCATCGAGCTCAGCGCCGGCTCGATGATCGCGCTGCTCGGCGTGCTGTTCGTCGATCTCGTCGGCGCCAAGGGCGTGCCGTGGCCGATTGCCTTTGCCATCGTCATGGTGCTCGGGCTCGCCCTGGGCCTGGCGCATGGCCTGTTGATCACCAAGTTGAAGATGCAGCCCTTCGTGGTGACGCTTTGCGGCCTGCTCATCTATCGCGGCGTGGCGCGCGGCTATACCGCCGACGCCACCGCCGGCTTTCCGTTCGGCAGCGAGTATCCCGGCCTCGATTTTTTCGTCGCCCGCATCGGCGGCATCCCGGTGTCGGTCTATGTGCTGGCGGTGGTGGCGGTGATCGCCTGGTTCACGCTGCATCGCTCGGTGTTCGGCCGCTACCTGTTCGCCATCGGCAAGAACGAGGAGGCGGCGCGCTTCTCGGGCATCCGCACCGATGTGGTGGTGACTTCCGCCTATGTGATCTGCGCCGGGCTGACCGCGTTGGCGGCGATCTTTTTCGCCATGTACACCCGCTCGGTGCAGCCTTCATCGCAGGGCAACTTCTACGAGCTCTACGCCATCGCCGCGGCGGTCCTCGGCGGCTTCTCGCTGCGCGGCGGCGAGGGCTCGATCGTCGGGGTGATCCTCGGCACGATCCTGTTGCAGGAACTGCAGAACCTCGTGAACCTCCTCGGCATTCCCTCCTCCCTCAACTTCGCAGTGATGGGTGGGGTGATCCTTGTCGGCGTCTTGGTCGACCAGCAATGGGGACTGTTTCGGGCGCGGCGGCGCATCGCCGAGGCAGCGCGCAGCAGCGAGGAATCTTCGCCGAAGCCGGGGGAGTGATGCCCCAGTAGGCGCAGTCGGGATCCCTCTCCCGTTCACGGGGGAGGGTGCCGTCCGAAGGACGGTGGGAGGGGGGAGCCCCACGCTCGAATAGCGGACTGACGCCCGCGTTGTTGCAGTCGGCGATGCCTAACGCACCAATCACGCGCGGCTGGGGCAGGGGCCGGTGTTTGCGGCCCCCCCTCCCACCAGCCTTTCGGCTGGTCCCCCCTCCCCCGCAAGCGGGAGAGGGCGCGCCGACTGCACCTATCCGTGCACCCGCGCCATCAACCCCTCCTGCCGGATATCGACATACTGCCCGGCGAGATCGTCGGCGCCGCCGCTGGCGAGCCAGGCGATGACGCGGGCGGGGCGTTCGGGCGATTGCAGGTTTTCGCGCGGCACGTCGGAGATCTGGTTGATCTTGGCCGCACGGATCGAGGCCTGCATGTCGGTATCGACGAGGCCGGGAGCGAAGGCGAAGCCGCGGAGGCTGATCTCGGCGCCCTCAAGCTCGATCGAGCGGGTCAGCATCAGCAGTGCGGCCTTGCCGGCGCAATAGGCCGACCAGCCTGACATCGCATGGTTGGCGGCGCCGCTCACCACGTTGACCACCCGGCCGCCCTCGAGCGCCGGCCACAGCGCGGCAACCAGCGCGGCGGGACCGCTGACATTGACGGTCAGCGAGCGGTCGAAGGCCAGCGGGTCGAGCGCGCTGAGCCGCGCCATCGGCTCGATGGTCGCCGCATTGTTGACGAGGATGTCGATACGGCCATGGAGCGCCAGCGCTGCCGAAGCACGTTCGGGGATGGCGGCGAGATCGCCGACATCGAGCACCAGTTCACTGGCCTTGCCACCTTTGGCGACAACCGCTGCGATCACTTCGGCGCAGTCGCCGGGTTTGCGGCCCGACGCGATGACGGTGGCGCCAAGCTCGGCCAGCGCCAGCACGGTGGCGGCGCCGAGGCCGGCCCGGGCGCCGGTGACCAGCGCGACTTTTCCGTTCAATGCACCGCTCATTTCGCCGGCCCCCGCTGGGCAGCGTCGCGCACCGCATCGGCGGTGGGTGTCGAAGCATAGGCCTGGAAGCCGCCGGTGATGTTGATGAGTTCGCCGGTGACGAAGCTGGTATCGGGGCCCATCAGCCAGCTGACGCCACCCGCCACGTCTTCAGGCGTGCACCAGCGGTGCAGCGGGATGGTGGCGACCACGTCGGCTTCGAAATCGTCCCAGCTCTTGCCGAGCTTTTCGGCCTTGGCGCGGAAGGCCTTCTCCATGCCGGTGCCGGGGCCGACATGGCCGGGGGCGATGGCATTGACCCGCACGCCGCTCGACGCCATTTCGATGGCGAGGCACTGGGTCAGGCCCCAGATGGCGTTCTTGGAGCTGAGGTAAGCCGACGAGAACGGGTTGCCGAAGCCGAGCTTGGTGATGATGTTGACGATCTGGCCACTCCGCTGCACCGCCATGATCCGCGCCGCCTCGCGTGACATCAGGAAGGTGCCGCGGGTGTTCACCGAAAAGATCCGATCCCAGTCCTCGACGGCGGTTTCTACCACCAGCGCCTGCATGTGGATGCCGGCATTGTTGACCACGCCGAACAGCCCGCCATGGCGGGCGGCGACGGCCTTGACGCCGGTGACCACCGAAGCTTCATCACCGATGTCGATGATCTCGATGTCGCAACCGATGCTTCGGGCGGCCGCCTCGGCCACCTCGCGGTCGCGATCGGCGATCACCACGCGATGATGATCGGCAACCAGGCGCTTGGCGATGGCGCGGCCGATGCCGCCACCCCCACCGGTGACGATGATGGCTCCAGAACTCACGGGGTTCTCCAGGCGCGGAACAGGTCGCGCAGTTTCACGGTCTCGCTCAGCACGTCATCGTGCAGCGTATCGAAATAGCCCTGGTGCACGACTTCGGCAGCTAGCCATCCGTCGTAGCCGGCATCGCGCAGGGTGGCGAACAGGGCGGGGAAGTTGAGCGTTCCCTGGTCGAGTTTGGTCTGGAGGGCGCCGGGGCGGGCCTGGCGGAGATGCACGTGGCCGGCCCAGCGGGCCAGCGCGTCGATCTCGTCCTGCCGATAGCCGGCGACGGCGAAATGCGCGTAGTCGAGCGCCAGCTTCACTCCCGGGGCCTGCTCGCAGAGTTCGGCGGCGAGGGCAGGGCTCTCGAGATAGGAGTGGATATGCGGCTCGACGCAGACCGTGACGCCGGTCGTCGCCGCAAGATCGAGCAGCGGCTTCAGCGACTCGACGGTTTCGCCGAGCGCCTGCGATCGGCTTTGCGCGCCGTTGATGACGCCGGGGAGGATGAACACGGTGGGCGCACCGATGGCGGCGCAGAACTTCAGCACGGCGGTGAAGTCGGCGGCGTTGGCGGCGCGGCTCGCCGGGTCGGCGAGGTTGCGGTCGGCTACGCCATTGCCGAACAGATGGTAGAGGTTGGAGACCGGCAGCGGCAGGCGCCGGCGTACCTCATCGGCATAAGTTTCGGGCGTTGTCAGCAGCCGGGTGCGATCGAGGGCCGAGCGGTAGAAATAGCCGACATCCAGCCCCTCGATACCGAGCAGTTTTGCCAGCCCGCCCACCTCGTCGAGGCTCAGTTCCGGGAAGGACCAGCTGGTGACGCTGAGCTTCACAGCACATCCTCCATGCGGCCCGACCTGGCCGAGCGATACATGGCGTCGAGCAGCACGCTCGAGCGCATGCCGACCACACCATCGGACGGGTTCGGCACGTTCTGGCCGCGGGCCAGATCGACCAAGAGGGTAATCGGCGCCACCTGCTCGTAGGCCCCGGCATCGGGGCCGAGATCGGCGATATGGCTCTTGCCGTCGTGGCGGATCACCTCGACGCGGGCCCGTTCGATATCGAACAGCATCATGCCCTCGGTGCCGAAGATGCGGATGTCGATCTGGTAGCCGCGCGATTTCGGCACGGTGGCCGAGCCGGAAAGCGCCATGGTGGCGCCATTGGCGAATTCGACCACCGCGGCATCGTAGAAATCGACACCGGCGGGGGAAAGGCCGGTTCTGGCGAACACCTTCGTGGGGTCGAGATCGACGATACGGAACAGCGCGCCGAGCCCATGGGTCAGCTGGCCCCAGCCATAGCCGCCGGACTTCTTAGGGTCAGCCCAGGTGGAAACCGGCGGGCGGAACAGATGGTCCTTGGTCTCGACCATCGGTTCGCCGCCGAACAGGTCGGCCAGCGCCGAAGCCATCTGCGCCACCACATGGCGAACTTCGCCGACCCAGCCATCCTTCACCAGCTGATGGGCGGTCTCGACGATCGGCCGGAAGTTCCAGCCATAGGGCAGGATGATCTGGGTGTTGTTCGCATTGGCGGTGGCGAGGAGGGCGCGGGCATCGGCGGCGCTGGTCGCCATCGGCTTTTCGATCAGCGTCGGCAGGCCGCGCGACAAAGCCAGCTGCGCGTGCTCGGCGTGGAGGATGTGCGGCGAGGCGACGACCACGCCATGCAGGGTTTCCCTGGCCAGCATCTCGGCTGCATCGAAATACGGCTTCACCCCGGGGAAGCTCGCGACCACCTTCTCCATGCCGTCGGCATCGGGGCGGTTCACCGCCACCAGGCCGACATTGGGGTTGGCGCGCAAAGCGGGGATGTGGCTGAGGGTCGCCCACCAGCCGGCGCCGATGACGCCGATATTGACCTTATCGCTCAAACTGTCCTCCCGAGGCCCGACGCTTAAGCGTTCTTGGCCAGATAGTCGTGAATGATCTCGCCGGTGACGAGGGTGAAATCGGCGCGCCAATAGAAGGCCTCGAGCGGCTCGACCACCGGCAGGCGGAACACTGGAGCCTGGGCGTTGGGCCTCAGCTCCACCGTCGCCGGGCCACGCCAGCACTCGTGCACCTTCACGTCGGTGAGCTTGCGCGAGGTGATCTGGCGGATCGCCGGGGTGCCGTCGATGTGGTTGACCGCCTTGAGGTTCAGGTTGGTGCCGTAGTCGAAATGTGCCCGCATCAGCGCGGGGTCGACCGGCTGCTGCTTATAGGGCGTGGTGACGGTGATGACGTCGATGCCGTTGCGCTCGACGCCGCCGACCATCAGGTCGCCGCGGAACTCGAGGAACGGGTTGGCGAGCTTCTTGGGCTGGCCATGCACCTCGCGGCCATGCGCCACGCCGCCGTCGGAGGCGAGGAACAGGTAGGGCGAGTAGGCGCCGGAGCGGCCATTGGGGAGCCGGGCGCCGAACATCACGTTGGCTTCGTGATAGGGGCCGATCCAGCTGGTGTCGTTCATCTTGTAGATATGGACACAGACCACGTCGCCGGTGGCTTCGACCGGCGGCGGGGCGAGGAACTGCATCGCCTTGGGGTCGGTGCGCCAGAACACCGTCAGCACTTCGGCATTGCGGAAGGTGAAGGGGAAGGGCGGGATGAACGGCGCATCCCACGGGGTGGAAAAGCCCCCGGCGAGGATGTCGGCTTCGGTGACCTTGTCGAGGCCCCAGCGTCTTTCAGTCATTCGTTTCTCGCCTTCATCGCCGCGTCGGTGGTTTGCAGCACGTGGTCCATGTGGGTGATCATCGCTTCACGCGCGGCGGCAGCATCGCGCCGACGGATCGCTTCGACAATGCGGCGATGGTCGGCAATCGAGGTCGAAATGACGTTGGGCGTTTCCGACGCGATCTTCCTGAATTCCTGGCCGAGTACGTTGAGGCTTTGCGCGGCGCGCGACAGGAACTCGTTGCCGGAGAGGTCGCCGAGCCGGCGGTGGAAGGAGGAGTCGACGTCCCGATACTGCTCGGGGTTGGCCTTGGCCTCCTCTTGCGCGGCGATCAGCGCGTCGAGCTCATCGAAGGCCGCTGCCTCGCCGCGCGTGGCGGCGAGCGCTGCGATCTCGCCTTCGATCAGCCGGCGCGCCTCGTAGAGCTTTTCGACTTCGGCGGCGCGCAGCGTCAGGAAGAAGGTCAGTGGCGCCAGCAGGTCCGAGGCTTCGAGCTGCGAAACGAACACCCCGCCGCCATGGCGGACCTCGATGACACCCAGCACGGCAAGGGCGCGCAAAGCTTCGCGCAGGGTCGGGCGCGAGACGTCAAAGGTTTCGGCGAGTTTTCGTTCCGGCGGCAACTGGTCGCCGGGTTTCAGGTTGCCGGTAGTGACGAGGCCAAGAATGCGGGCCACCAGCATCTCGGTGAGGCCGGAACGGCGCAACGGCGCTTCGCCGCTGAGATCACTGATCGGCACTCTTTTGCTCCCGTAAATGGCCAAGTGGTCTGACCACTTCTTGACCTAGCAGTGGCCTCGGTGCTAGTCAACGCCAAGCAGAGCCGAGCCCGGGGCAACGGGCCGCTAAGGGGAGGTAAGCCGCCATGCGCGTCGGTCAGATCACCAGCCACGTGATCCGCTATGCCGACACCAACGACCACGGGAACCTCCGCCAGACGGTGCTGGTCAGGGTCGAGACGGTGGATGGCGCGGTCGGCTGGGGCGAGGGCATCGCCATGTGGCCGGAAGCCTGCTGGGCGACCAAGACCTTGATCGATAGCGGCTTCGGGCCACTGCTCAAGGATGCCGGCGAGCTCAGCATTGCCGAGGCCTGGGAGAAGATGCGCGCGCATGCCTGGTGGTACGGCGAGGGCGGCATTGCCTGCTTCGCCTACTCGGCGCTCGACATGGCGCTGTGGGATATCGAGGGCAAGCTCCAGGGCAAGCCGCTCTACGAACTGCTCGGCGGCAAGGTGCAGGACTCCCTGCCGGCCTATTCCTCCAGCCACGTCAACAAGGCGACACGGGCCCTCTGCGTCGAGGAGATCGTCGGTTACCAGGCAGCAGGCTATCGCGGCGCCAAGCTCGGCTTCGGCAAGCGCGGGCTCTCCAATATCGGGCAGGATCCGGACAACGATGTCGCCTTCGTGCGCGAGTTGCGGGAAGCGCTGGGGCCGGATTTCGAGATCATCGTCGATGTCGGCAATGGGGTGAAATGGGACCGCGACACCGGCATCGCCACCACCAGGCGAATGGCCGAGTCCGATATCGGCTGGATCGAGGAGCCGTTCTATCCGACGCGGATCGACGACTACCGGGCGCTGAAGCAGGCGCTGCCTAACATGCCGATCGGTACCGGCGAACGCGAGTTCACGGTGACCGGCTACCAGCGGCTGATCGAGACCGGCACCGTCGACGTGCTGGGAGTCGATCCGTCGCGCGCCGAGGGGGTCACCGGGTTTTCGAAGATCGACAAGCTCTGCGGCGTGGCTGGGATCACCATCAATGCCCATGCCTGGAGCACGGCGATCCTCAGCGCGGCGAGCCTCCATCTGTCGCTCTGCTCGCCCAATGCACGGCTGTTCGAGTTCAAGCCGATCCCGGTGGTGGTGCAGACCGACCTCGTCGATGAACCGATCCGCCAACGGGCTGGGCAGGCGTTTGCACCGACGCGTCCGGGGCTGGGCATCGAGGTGGATGAGGCGGTGGTGAAGGCGTTGAGCCTTGGGTAGCCACCGGGCTCACAGTGGTCCTCCCCCGCGGGGCGG
>JAEUMC010000059.1 GCA_016793415.1 Devosia sp.
TGCCGCTGTTCGATCGGTTCGTCCTCGCGGAAGTGCGCGAGCTGACGCTGCCGGACGGTATTGCCTGCTTCAGCAAGGGCCACCCCAGGCTGGTCCTGCCGGGCGCCGGTCTCGAGGCCCGTGACATGGAACTGATCGACCGTGGCGTGGTCCAGACCCAGTGGGTCCGTCCCTGATCAGCTCGGATCCTCGATCCGGAAGCCGACCTTCATCACCACCTGGTACTGGGCGACCTTCCCCTCGAAGATCGAACCGCGAACCTGTTCGACTTCGAACCATTCGAGGTTTCGGGTGGTGCGGTGCGCGCGAGCGATGGCGCTCTCGATGGCGTCGGTGATCGAGCTCGACGATGAGCCGACGAGATCGATCTTCTTGTAGGTGTGGTTCGGCATGACTGTCCCCTTCATACGATCGAACGGGCGATAAGCCTGGCTGCCGGGATGGCCGGCAGACCCGTTTACGGCGCGCCTTTCCGATGGAGCTGTCAAGAGAATGCGGCGCCAATCGGCTGGGAGCATCTTGACGGCACCGCCAACCAACCGTCACCTGCAACACCCTCCTCCGATGTAGTTCCAGATGTCTTCGCCCCGGATTGATCTCGCCGCCAACCTCGCTGCGCTGGCGGCAGGCGCCCTGCTCTCGCTCATGGTCCACCTCAACGGCGAGGCGGCGAGGCAGGGCGGCGCGCTGTTTTCGTCATGGTTGGCGCACGGCACCGGGACGGTGGCCGCGCTGCTGGTGATTCCGCTGTGGTGGAGGGCGATCCAGCGCAGCGCTGCGCCGCGCGCCGCCATCCCACTCTGGGCCTATCTGGGCGGCTTTGCCGGTGCCGTGACGGTGATCATGACGTCGACCGCGGTGAACTCGGCGCTGGCGCTGAGCGGCACGGTGGCGCTGGGCCTCGCCGGCCAGATCGTCTTCAGCCTCGCGGCCGATCAGTGGGGCCTGTTCGGCATTGCCAAGCGACGGTTGCGGCTGGGCGATGCCATCGCGCTGGGGTTGATCGTTGCCGGCAGCGCCCTCGTGATCTGGGGCAGCCTATGATCGAAGCAGTAGTCCTTGCCTTCGTCGCCGGCGGCCTGGTCGGGGTCAGCCGACAGCTGAACGGGCGGCTCGCGGTGTCGACCTCGGCGCTGTTCGCCTCGTTCTGCAATCACCTGGTCGGCTTTGTCCTGTTGACGGCGATCGGGCTGGTGATCGGCGGGCTCGTCAGCGATGGCGCGTTCTCGGGCCCGTGGCACATCTATTTCGGCGGGCCGGTCGGCGTAGTGTTCGTGGCGCTCAGCAGTTGGATCGTCGGCCAGATCGGCGCCACCCGCTCGACCATGCTGATCATCGCCGGCCAGGTGCTCGGCGGCGTGGCGCTCGATTGGGCGTTGACCGGCAAGGCGGTGTCGCCAACGGCCCTCTGCGGCATCGTGCTGATCGTCGCCGGTGTGCTCGTCGCGCAGCGGCAACGCGCCAGTACCGCGAACTGATCGCGTCGGAACCATAACGCCATGGAGATCAGTCCGGACCTCGAGGCCCACCTCGCCGCCTTGATCGGCTCCAGTGCTGCCGACGCCACCCTGGTCGAGACCGGGCAGAACAACCGTGTGCTGGATTTCGGCGACCGGATCGTCCGTATCCCGCGCCATGCCGGCGCCGAGACGATGCTTCGCCGCGAGGCATCGCTGCTGGGACGGTTGGCGCCATTGCTGCCGCTCGCCGTCCCGCATGTCCGGGTCCTCGACAGCGAGATCGGGCCGATCGCCGTCCATGATCGGTTGCCTGGCGAGCCATTCTATTCCCTGCACAGCTTTGCGGACGGCGAGCCGGTGGTCGAGGAACTGGCTGGCTTCCTTTGCAGCCTGCATGGCCTCGACACCGCCATCGTCGCGGATGGGCAGCGGGAGGAGAGCTGGCGCGAAATCGCCGATCGGCTGCCGTCCGACATCCTGCCACGGCTGTCGCCCAGCATACGTCCGGCCGTCGCGGCCGCGTTCCAGCGGTTCGCGGAACAGGCGGACGCCCTGCCCCTCAGGGTCATCCACGGCGATTTCGGCACCGGCAACCTTCTCGCGGCGCATGGCCGGGTCACCGGCGTGATCGACTTCGCCGGCTGTGGACTGGGCGATCCGGCCTATGACATAGCGAGCCTGGTTGCGGGGCTGGGCGATGGACTGCTGCCGCGCCTGCATCCCTACTACCCCGATCTCGCGGCAATGGCCGAGCGGATCGGCTTCTATCGGGCAACATTTCCGCTGCTGGATATGCTGTTCGGCCTCGATCACGACGATCCGGCCGGACTTGCCGACGGCATAGCCGGGGCTGAGCGGAGATTCGCCAGCCTCGCACTGGGCCCTGCATAGGCCCGGTACGTCCCGCGGGCGGCTAGTTTGGATCCGACACCTTCAGGATCACGGTCTCGTCCGGGCCGACGGGCTGGCCACTTTGCGCTCGAAGCTCGAGGCGGATCGGTTGACCGGTCGAACGCTCCAACAGAACCGAGTGGGCCTCGTCGGGGCGAAAGAGGTGGCGCTCGCCGAACTGCCTGAGCGCCACAATGACCGGGAACAGGTCCTTTCCTTTGGCGGTCAGCCGATACTCCATGCGGGCGCCGCCTCCGCTGGCGGGTACCTGCTCCAGGATGCCGCTGGCGATCAGCCGCCGCAGGCGTTCGGTCAGGATGTTCCTGGCGATGCCCAGGCTCTTCTGAAACTCGCTGAATCGCGTCACCCCCTCGAACGCATCGCGCACGAGCAGCAGCGACCACCAATCCCCGATCACGTCGAGCGCCCGGGCGCTGGGGCAGAAATCCTGCTCAAAGCTCTTTCGCGCGACCATCGCCGACTCCCTGTCCAATCAGCATCATTGTCAGTTGCATAATTAAACCAATCTCGCTACCCGAGAAATGGTTTTGTTATTAAACCGAATCGGCCGAGGCACACCATGTTCCTGCCCAATGCGCGACGCTCGCGGGCGCCACGAACGAAGACGTTTTCTCCTCGCCCTGCGACGGCTGGGGACGCGGTCCCGCTTGCTGGCGGCCAGGTCTTGCTGTTTGCCCTGGCCAGTGGCCTGGCGGTCGCCAATGTGTATTTCGCCCACCCGCTGCTCGACGTGATGGCCGACGATCTCGGGCTGTCGCGCGCCGCGGCGGGCCTGATCGTCGGGGCCGCCCAGGTGGGCTACGGCCTGGGTCTGGTTCTGCTGGTGCCGTTGGGCGATCTCATCGATCGACGCAAGCTCATCATCGCCCAGTCATTGCTGTCGGTGCTGGCGCTGATCTGTGTTGCCTTCTCAACCTCGGCAGCGATGACACTGGCCGCCATGGCCGCCGTCGGTTTCCTCGCGGTGGTGACGCAGGCGCTGGTTGCCTATGCTGCCAGTCTCGTGCCGGCTTCGACCCGTGGTCACGTCGTCGGCATGGTCACGGGCGGCATTGTGCTCGGCATCCTCCTCGCCCGCAGCGTGGCAGGAACGCTGACTGATCTCTCCGGCTGGCGGACCGTCTACATCGTCTCGGCCATCCTGACCGCGGCGGTGGCTCTGCTGCTGTGGCGAGCCCTCCCGCACCAGCAGCGAGCGAGAACGGGGCTATCCTACTCGCGCCTGATCAGGTCCCTCGCGACGCTGCTGATCGACGAACCGGTGCTGCGCATACGCGCCGTCATCGCCATGCTGATCTTTGCCAACATCACCACGTTGCTGGCGCCGCTCGTGCTGCCGCTGAGCGCGCCGCCCTTGTCTCTCACCCACACCGAGATCGGCCTCTTCGGTTTCGCCGGAGCTGCCGGAGCGCTGGCCGCCATGCGCGCCGGGCGCTGGACCGACGCCGGACACGGCCAGCGCACGACCGGCATCGCGCTCGGGCTGATGCTGGCGGCGTGGCTGCCGATATCGCTACTGAACCACTCGATCTGGTGGCTGATCCTGGGCGTGGTGGTCATCGATTTCGGCTTGCAGGCCGTCCACGTCACCAACCAGGCGATGATCTATCGCGTGCGGCCCGAGGCCCAAAGCCGCCTGACTGCCACCTACATGGTGTTCTACTCGATCGGCAGTGCGATCGGCTCGTCGACCTCGACGATGATCTACGCCTGGGCCGGATGGACAGGCGTCTCCATCACCGGCGCGTGCATCAGCCTCGCGACCATCGGCTTCTGGCTGCTGACCCTGAAGGCGACGCCTGTTGTGGCAAACCGGAAGGCGCAGGACGGAGCGGCGCAGTGAGCGCCGCGGCGAGTGGGGCGCTGCTGCGCAGCTTCGGGAGATCACCCTGCAACGACGTCTGTTCTGACGAGTCGCTTTAGGGCTATCGCCTTGCCAGAGCCGGACTTGAAATAGCGCTCAAGCTCGCGCGCATGTTCCTCAGTTTCCACCGCAACGTAGGATTTCAGCACGGAGGGGATATGAGCGCGTGTTGAAGCGACCTGACCGGCCTGATGCGAGGCGAAGCGGCGCTTCAGGTCGTTCGTCGAGCCGACATAGATGTCGCCGTTCCTCAGCCGAAGGAAATAGACATACCACATCGGGCCCGGTCTCCCTGTACTCGTTGGGCACGGCCTTGGTTGAAGGAAGTAAGTTACTAGTTGGACCATGTCTCCCTGCGCTGCTGCGCAGCTTCGGGAGATCACCCTACGCCCCGTTTGGCCTCCGGGTGGCCTGCCACCCGAAGCCCCAACGGGGCGTAGGGTGGCGGGTAGGGAGGGATTCGAACCCCCGGAACGCTTTCACGTTCGCCGGTTTTCAAGACCGGAGCAATCAACCACTCTGCCACCTACCCGACGGTGACGCGTTTATCCGCACTTGACTGCGACGGCAACAGATCGCGTGCATGTTGTTTGCAGCTATCATGCAGCCATCGGCAAGGGAGTCGACGACTTGGTGCGGGAAATCATGGAAGCGTACTCACTCGACGCTGTGGACTACGCTCGCGACAGATTCGGCATCGATCTCGATTTCAGTCCGGAGAGTGTTCGTCTGGTCGAACAAATCGCAGCACAATTGTACGATGCGCGTCCGAGGGGACTGTCGAAGCTGGTTCGCAAGGGCCCGACGGACGAAATGGTGGAGACGTTTGCCAAGATGCTGGGAGCATACGTCGGCGAAGTGTATCGCCGAACCCATGGTGGTGAGTGGTTCGATCACGAGACACTGCGAACTTACGCCGTGGGTTCACGCGAGAACTGCATGTTCCCCGTCGGGAAAGCCTACAAGCGCCTTACCAAAGGCGAAGAAGACAACTTGTGGCATTTCTATCAGGCCTTTGTTGAATGACCGGTTGCCGGCATCCTAAGGCAAGAGCAGCGTCGATCCCGTGGTCTCGCGCGCTTCCAGCGCCGCATGCGCTTTGGCGGCATCGGCCAGCGGAAAGGTCTGGTCGATGGCGATCTTGACCTTGCCCAGCGAGATCACATTGAACAGCGCCTCTGCCGCCAGCCGCAGGTCGTCGGCAGTCCTGATGTACCCACCTGTGGTGGGGCGAGTGAGGAACAGCGAGCCCTTCTCCGCCAGGATCGTCAGCCTGGGAATGGAGACCGGGCCAGAGGCGTTACCGAAGCTTACCATCAGGCCACGCGGCCTGAGGCAATCGAGCGATGGCTCGAAGGTCGCAGCGCCGACGCCGTCATAGACGACGTCGACCCCCTTGCCGCCGGTGAACTGCTTCACACGCTCGACAAAGTTGTCGGTCCGGTAGTTGATCGTCAGGTCGGCGCCGTTCTTTTCGGCAATGGCGCATTTATCGTCGGAGCCGGCCGTGGCGATCACGGTCGCACCGATCGCCTTGGCCCATTGCGTCAGGATCTGCCCGGTGCCA
>JAEUMC010000109.1 GCA_016793415.1 Devosia sp.
GCTGGCCATCGGGACCCGTCTGGGCGAGACCGGCACCACCGGCGTGAAGGCGAACCCCGAGGATCCGAAGGCCGACGTGTTCCAGGGCGGCACCATCGCGACGCTCGAACTGACGCCTGCCCAGGGCGAGGTGATCATCAACGCGTCCAAGGTGGGCGCGCTCTCGGTGGTGCTGCGCTCGATCGCCGATTTCAAGCCCTCGCCTGGGGACGACCTGCAAAGCAGTCGCGCTGTCCGCATGATTCGCTTCGGCATCGGCAGCGACGTGATGCCCGGGACCGGTCCGAACGTCACCCAGGCGTCGTTCGATGACGTCAGCTCAGAAGAGCAGCCCCAATGATGCGTGAGGATTACGTGATGTCTTCGGCTCTCACCACCCGTTCGCCGCGCGGCCTGATGGCCAGCACGCTGCGCCTGATGGCAGCCGCCGCCGTAATCGGCGCCGCTCTGGGGCTTGCGCCGCTGGGTCTCGACCGGGCGCAGGGCGCTGAAACCAATCACCTGCGCATCGGCGCCAGCGCCTTTGGCTCGACCCAGTCGGTCAGCGTCGGTCTCAACAAGTCGATGATCATCGACCTGCCGGTCGATGCCCAGGAAGTGATCGTTTCGCAGCCCGGCGTCGCCAACGCCATTCTGCGCAACAAGCGCCGCGCCGTCATCCAGGCCGTGAGCTCGGGCGATACCAATATCTTCTTCCTCGACGCCACCGGACGGACCATCGTCGTCGTCGACGTCAGCACCACTGGTGCTGCCAATACCGGTGGCTCCAACGTTGCGGCGGTGCTGCGCGACACCTATGCCAAGATCATGCCCAACTCCGACATCCAGGTGGAGGCAGTGGCGCTGACCGACGGCGAAGGCAACGTCACCAATCGCATCGTACTGTCGGGTGATGCGGGCAGTTCCGATGACGCCGACAAGGCGCTGGCCATTGCCGGCCAGTTCGCCGGATCCGTCGAAAATGTCACCAGCGTCATCAACGTCTCCGGCCCGCAGCAGGTCATGCTGAAGGTTACCGTTGCCGAGGTGAACCGCAGTCTCGCCAAGCAGTTCGGCATCGATCTCACCGGCAGCTACACCAATGGCGGGCTCACCACGCAGCTGATCAGCACGCAGCCGCTTGGTGGCGCCTCCAACCTGTTCAGCAACAACGGCGTCAAGGTCGGCCTCGATATCGGGCCGGTCAGCATCGATGCCCAGATCCGCGCCATGGAGCAGCGTGGCGCCGCCCGCACCCTGGCGGAGCCACTGTTGACGGCGATCTCCGGGCAGACCGCGGATTTCTTTGCCGGTGGCGAATTCCCGGTTCCGACCAACGTGTCGGATGGCAATGTGTCGGTCACCTACAAGGAGTTCGGCGTCAAGCTCAACTTCACGCCGACCATCAAGTCCAACGGCAATATCG
Organism: Devosia sp.; assembly: GCA_016793415.1. Taxonomy (GTDB): domain Bacteria; phylum Pseudomonadota; class Alphaproteobacteria; order Rhizobiales; family Devosiaceae; genus Devosia_A. The sequence goes on from JAEUMC010000109.1 coordinate 1,406, forward strand.
GGCTCGTGGTCGATACCACCAGCAGTGAGCTGAGTACCGAGGGCAGCATCACCGTAGGGGAGTCGACACTACTTGGCGTCAAGCGGCGTACAGCCAAGACTTCGGTCGAGATCGGCACCGGCCAGACCCTCGCCATCGGCGGCCTGATCGAGGAAAAGACCCGCACCCAGATTCATCGCCTGCCGGGGCTGGGCGACATTCCAATCCTTGGGGCGCTGTTCCGCTCGCGTGACTTCATCCGCTCGCAGAGCGAGCTGGTGATCCTCGTCACCCCCTATCTCGCCAAGCCGACCACCAACAAACCCGAATTGCCAACCGATCGTATGCAGTTTGCTAACGACGCCGAGGCAATCTTCCTGGGTCACATCGAGACGATGTACGGCGTCGGTCCCGCGGGCACCCGCGGCAGCTATGATGGGTCCGTCGGCTTCCTGCTGGATTGATGGAGTGTAGTAGTCATGAGTTTCCTCTCCCGCGATAACGCCAGGCAGGCTGACGAACCCGCGCTCGAGATCGCTGCCGGGGCGCGACTGATCCCGCGCATCACCATCCAGGCTTTCTGCGAGCACTCGCAGACGGCGCAACTGGTCGAGTCGGCCGTCCACGACCGGCGCATGTCCAAGGTGGCGCTGACCACCCATGCCGGCGGCCTCGACGGCGCCATCGAGACCTACCGCTCGAACCCGACGCCGAACCTGATCCTCGTCGAAACCTCGCTGCAGCCCGACGAGATCCCCGGCGCGCTGGAGCGGCTGGCCGAAGTCTGCGATGCCACGACCCGGCTGATCGTGCTCGGGCACGTCAACGACGTGCTGCTCTATCGCGAGCTGATCCGTTCGGGTGTTTCCGAGTATATCGTGCTCCCGGCTTCCGCCCAGTCGATCGTCTCGGCCATCAGCGAACTGTTCGCCGCCGAGGGCGCAGCCCCCATCGGGCGGACCATCGGCTTCGTTTCTGCCAAGGGTGGCTCCGGCGGTTCGACCGTCGCGCACAACGTGGCCTGGGCCGTCAGCCAGATGCTGCGCCAGGACACCCTGATCCTCGACCTCGACTTCGCCTTCGGCACGGCCGGCTTGAACTTCAACCAGGATCCGCCGCACGGCATCGCCGATGCCATCGGCCCGAACGCCAAGGTCGATCAGACCATGCTGGACCGGCTGGCCAGCAAGGCCGCCAATCACGTCAACCTGCTCACCGCTCCCGTGGTGCTCGATCGCACCTTTGACTTCGAGGAGCGGGAGTTCGAGCAGATCGTCGAACTCAGCCAGAAATCCACCCCGGTGGTCATTCTCGATATCCCGCACATCTGGAGCGCCTGGGTCCGCCACACCATCGCGACCATCGACGAGGTGATCATCGTCGCCGAGCCGGACCTCGCCAACCTGCGGAACGCCAAGAACCTCTCCGACACCATCAAGGCCCTGCGCCCGGCCGAGAGCGAGCCGCTGCTGGTGATCAACAAGGTCGGCATGCCGCGTCGCCCCGAGATTGCCGCCAACGAGTTCGCCACGTCGGTCGAATGCCGGCTGCTGGGCCAGATCGGCTTCGACGCAGCGACCTTCGGTACTGCCGCCAACAATGGCCAGATGATCGCCGAGGTCGCCGCCGGCAACCGGGCCAACGACGTGTTCCGGCTGATTGGCATGCACGTCACCGGCCGCAACGCTCCCGAAAAGAGTGCCGCCAAGAAGCCGGGCCTGAAGCTCCCGTCCTTCATCAAGAAGCGCGCCTGAAAGGCCAGTCCTAGATGTTCGGCAAGCGTACCAGTTTCGGTGGCAATACTCCCGGCGCAGCCCAGCCCGCGCGCCCGCCTGTCGCTCCGCTGGTTCCGGCCGCACCGCGCCAGGAAGTGGCGCGCGCTGCCGATAATCGGCGCGGCGGTGACGATGGCGGCGTGCTCGATGTGCGCAGCCCCGAAGCGGTCGCGCGCGACAAGGAATACTTCCAGACCAAGTCGGCGATCTTCAACGCGCTGATCGACTCGATCGATCTGAGCCAGCTCGCCACCATGGACCAGGAGGCGGCCCGCGAAGAAATCCGCGACATCGTCGCCGAGATCATCGCGCTCAAGTCGATCATCATGTCGATCTCCGAGCAGGAGGACCTGCTCGAGGATATCTGTAACGACGTGCTCGGCTATGGCCCGCTCGAGCCGCTGCTGGCGCGCGACGACATCGCCGACATCATGGTGAACGGCAGCCAGAAATGCTACATCGAGGTCGGCGGCAAGGTGAAGCTCACCAATGTGCGCTTCCGCGACGACGCGCACCTGATGAACGTCTGCCAGCGCATCGTCAGCCAGGTCGGCCGCCGCGTCGATGAAAGCTCGCCGATCTGCGACGCCCGCCTGCCCGATGGCTCGCGCGTCAACGTCATCGCTCCGCCGCTTGCCATCGACGGCGCCGCGCTCACCATTCGTAAGTTCAAGAAAGACAAGCTGACGCTGCAGCAGCTGGTCAAGTATGGCTCGATCTCGCCCGAGGGCGCCGAGGTGCTGCGCATCCTCGGCCGCGTGCGGGCCAATATCCTGATCTCGGGCGGTACGGGTTCCGGCAAGACGACGTTGCTCAACTGCCTGACCGGCTTCATCGAGAAGGATGAGCGCGTCATCACCTGCGAGGACTCGGCCGAACTGCAGCTGCAGCAGCCGCACGTGGTGCGCCTCGAAACCCGTCCGCCCAATCTCGAGGGCGAGGGCGAGATCACCATGCGCGACCTGGTCAAGAACTGCCTGCGTATGCGTCCCGAGCGCATCATCGTGGGCGAAGTGCGCGGACCTGAGGCGTTCGACCTGCTGCAGGCCATGAACACCGGTCACGACGGTTCGATGGGCACGCTCCACTCCAACAGCCCGCGCGAGGCGCTGTCGCGTCTCGAGTCGATGATCACCATGGGCGGCTACGCTCTGCCCAGCCGCACCATCCGCGAAATGATCGTCTCTTCGATCGACGTGGTGGTGCAGGCCGCCCGCCTGCGCGACGGTTCGCGTCGCATCACCCACATCTCCGAAGTGCTGGGCATGGAAGGCGACGTCATCGTCACCCAGGATGTGTTCCTCTACGACATCCTCGGCGAAGACTCGAACGGCAACCTCGTCGGTCGCCACCGCTCGACCGGTATCACCAAGCCGAACTTCACCGAGCGCGCCCGCTATTTCAACGAAGAAGCCAATCTCGTGGAGGCGCTGGAGAAATCCAACGTCGAGCAGCGCGAGATTCTCGGTGCATAGGCCCCAACGATGACCCCGCTGATCCTTGCCGTGCTTGCCGCCGTTGCCGTGGGTGCCGCCGGCTTCGCGCTGGTACCCGCCCTGATGGGGGGCGATCGCGCCAACAAGCGCATGAAGGCGCTGCAGGGCGACATTCAGGCCAACCGCCGCAACGCCGATGCGACGCGCACCCGCGATACGCGGCGCAAGGAAATCCAGCAGACGCTGCGCGCCCAGACCGCGGCGCTCGAGCGCAAGAAGAAGAACATTCCGCTGCAGGATCGGCTGTACCAGGCCGGCATGAAGATCAAGAAGGGCGCCTTCATCCGCAATTCGGTGATCTTCGGCGTCATCGTCTTCGTGCTCTGCTTCGTGCTGCAGCTCGAGCTGATCTACTGCCTGGTCTTCTCGGTGGCTGCCGGCTACCTGCTGCCGCGGATGTATGTCGGTCGCCGCCGCAAGAAGTATCAGAACGCCTTCCTCGATGAACTGCCGAATGCCGTCGAAGCGATCGTGCGCGGCGTGAAGTCCGGTCTGCCGCTCAACGATTCGATGCGGCTGGTCGCCAAGGAGGCCAAAGAGCCGATCAAGTCGGATTTCCAGCGCGTCCTCGACCAGCAGTCGATCGGCAAGACCATTCAGGAGGCGGTGCTGACGCTGTACGATCGCGTGCCGCTGCCCGAGGTCAACTTCTTCATCGTCGTCATCACCGTCCAGGCGCAGGCGGGCGGCAACCTGTCCGAAGCGCTGGGCAACCTGTCGCGCGTGCTGCGCAACCGCAAGAAGATGAAGGCCAAGGTCAAGGCGATGTCGTCCGAAGCCAAGGCCTCGGCCGGCATTATCGGCTCATTGCCGATCATCGTCGCCTTCCTCGTATCGTTGACCACGCCCAGCTACCTGTTGCCGCTGATCCAGACACCGATCGGCAACCTGATGCTGGGCATTGCGGCGATCCTGATGTTCCTCGGCGGTTTCATCATGAACCGCATGATTCAGTTCGATATCTAGGGGCTGGCAGTGGATCTCGTCGCAACACTGACCAACACGCAGTTCCTGATCGCGGTTCTTGCTGCAGTGGCCGCGGCCGCCGTGGTGTTCTCGATCGGCGCGACCTTCTTTTCCGGCGGCTCGCAGATGCGTCAGCGTATCCGCCGCGTGGCGCTCGAGCGCGAGAAGCTGCGCGCCGAGGAAATGGCCCGGCTGCGTGGCAGCGGCGGCAATGGCGGCGCCGATCAGCCGCGGACCATCCGGCATGCGGCCGGACGCGATTACATGAAGAATGTCGTCGAGCGCTTCTCGCTCGAGAAGGCGTTCATGGACGACAATACCGCCGAGCAACTGGCGCGTGCCGGTTATCGCGGGCAGGCGGCGATGACCACCTTCCTGTTCCTGCGCTTCGCTGTTCCGGTGGTGCTGTTCATCCTCGCCTTTGCCTATCTCGGCCTCGTGGTGTTCAGCGACAAGCCGGTCTGGCTCAACGCGGTGTACGCCCTGGGCATCGGCCTCATTGGCGCCTACTTGCCGACCCTCCTGCTCAAGAACCAGACCATCAAGCGTCAGCAGTCGATCAAGCGCTCCTGGCCGGATGCGCTCGATCTGGTGCTGCTCTGCGTTGAAGCGGGCATGTCGGTGGAACATGCGCTCAAGCGTGTTGCCAAGGAGATCGGCGCGCAGAGCATCGAGCTTTCCGAAGAGCTGACGCTCACCACGGCCGAGCTGGCCTTTCTCGAAGACCGGACCCGTGCCTTCGAAAACCTCGGCCGCCGCACCGGCCTC
>JAEUMC010000119.1 GCA_016793415.1 Devosia sp.
ATAGCCATCATCTCGGGCAGCGCCTCAGGCAGCTCGAGATCGAGACCGGCATGGACGAACTTTTCGAACACGCCGTGGATCATGGTGCCACGCTCGCGGGCGCTCGGCTCGGTGCCAAGCGGCTCGATCCGCTTCAGGCCCAGCACGTGCCGGGCGTAGATGTCGTAGGGCGAGCGCATCAGCGGCTCGATCTCGGTGATCGACAGGCGCCGCGGCCGAATGCCGGCGGGGGGCCGAGGCACCGGGCGCTCGGCCGGGCGCGGCACGCCGGCATGGTCGATCGCCTCGGCTTCGGCCAGCCAGCGCATGCCGCGCGCCCGCAGCAGCTGCGCCTCGTTGTCGCCGATAAAGGCGTAGAGCCGCTGCAGCAGCGGCGAAGGCAGGGCCGGCGAGGTGCCGATGCGCTCGGCATAGGCGATGATCACCTCGGCATTGCCGGCCGCCATGACGAAATCATGCGCCGCCTGGCCCTGTCGGCGCTCGGGCGGCTCGAGCCCGATGCCGATGCGCATGCCCCGGCTGAGCCATGGGCCGGGATCGGCAACGGGCGGCCAGATGTCCTCGTTCATGCCGGCGAGGATCATCAGGTCGGGGTTCATCAGGCGCGCTTCGAGCTCGCCCCAGATGTGGATGTCATCGCGCGCCGGGATGGGGTTCTGCGTCTTGGCTCCGGTGAGCAGCGCCTCGAGCACGGCTTCGAGGTCGAAGGGCTGAAAGGCCGTGCCGCCCTGGTCGAGCGCCGCCAGTTCGGTCGCCCAGCGGCGGAGCTCCGCCATCCCGGGCAGATCGGCTTCGGCAATCAGCGCTTCAAGAGTGGTCAGCAGCGCCGAAGCGAGCTCGGGGGCGGTGATGCGCTCGCGCTGGCGCAGCGCCGCAATCGGCGCCATGGCAGCTTCGAGGCGGTCGAGCAGCTGCGGCAATTCCTCCCGGTCCGACAGGCCACGCAAACCCGAGATGCCCGGCCCCGGACGCTCGGAGCGAAAGCGCAGGTCGAGATGATCGGTAAGCCGGCGCACCTCGAAGCGATCGAGGCCGAGCGACACTGCCGCGTTGCGCAGCAGCGCGATGCTATCGACCGGTGCATAGTCGTCGGTGGCGACGGCCAGCACCTGCCGGGCCAGCCGCCCGGCAGCCGACTGGAACAGGGGCGTGCCGGCAGCGTCATCGACGACCACGCCATGGCGGTTGAGCTCAGCCGAGATGCGTCGCGCCAGGGTCTGGTCACGCGCCACGATGCCGACGGTCCTGCCAGCGGCGAGGCTGGCGCGGGCGGCCAGCGCAATGGCGCGCGCCTCGACATCGGCATTGCGAGCCGCGAGGATGCTGACGCCCTCGAGCGCCCGGCTCACCGGGATATCGGCGCGCAACATCGGCCAGGCCGGGGTTTCACTGGCCGGCGCCAAAGCCGCCTGCACCAAAGCGGTACGCGGCGCCTCGCCACCCAGTTCCACCACTTCGCCGACGCCGGCTTCGAGGCTGCGCAGCAGCTTCATCAGGCCGTATTGCGGATGGCCCTGAGTGGTGTCGCCATTGATCATCCGGTCGTGGCGATCCGGCGTGAACGAGGTATCGAGCCCCGGCAGCACCACGACGCCGCGCGGCAGGCTCGCTACCGCCTTGAGCAGGGCGGCGGTTGCCGGAATCGAGCCGGTGGAGCCCGCGGCGATCACCGGCCGCTCGCCGTAGAGATAGCCGGCGGCCCCGGCCTGGCGCAGCAGCCGTTCGTTGCGCGCGGTCGAGGCGTCGATGCGGCCGCGCTCGCGGAGGATCGCCGGCCAGGCTTGCAATGCGACGTCGAGGAATTCCAGCACCTGCTGCCAGTTGCCGGCCAGTTCTTCGGGGACCAGCTCCCTGAGCTTTTCGGTGGCGATGCCGGCAATGGTAAAATCGTCGATCACTTCGCCGAGGGAATCGGCGAGCCAGAAGATCTCCGCCGGGTTGGGTGGCGTCGCAAAACTCTCGGCCCGCTCGGCGAACAGCCGCACCAGGTGCGACAGGGTCAGCCGGCGCTCGAGCAGCGAGGCGGCGGGCTGGCTGGCGGGCGCATCGAAGGGCGGCAGGAACGGCTCCTCGTCCGCCACTTCGCCGCCGAAGGTGCGAATGTCGGGCAGCAGCACGGTGCCGCCGAGGCGTCGCGCGAACGCTTCGGCGAGGACAAAGCGGGCGCGCCTGGTGGGGAGAATGATGGTGACGTCGCTCAGCCAGAACGCGCCCTGGCGCGGCCAATCGCCCAGCAAGGTGCCATCAAGCACTCGCTCGGCGAGCGTCGCGAGAAAAGGCGCGTGGGGCGCGATGGTAAAAAGCGAGTCGCGGCGCATGGTCGGGGATTTGAACGGCTGAGGCGCGGGAAGTCCAGCCGCCTGAAGCACCGGAAATGCGTGGACTGCCCCTCACCCTAACCCTCTCCCCAGAGGGGAGAGGGGACGCTAGACCACCGGCAGTGCCACAGCGCCCCCCTCTCCCCTCTGGGGAGAGGGTCGGGGTGAGGGGCAGCTCAGTCCAGTCGCTAGACGGACCGACTGTCGCGGAAGGCGATCGTCACAGTGCGACCGTCCCCACCCGGCGGCACGACGAGCCGGATCGCCACCGACGCCTGCTGCACCACCTCATCCGACCGCTCCGGCCATTCGACCAGCACGATGGCGTCGGCGCGGTCGAACAGGCCGAGTTCGTCGACCTCACGCGGGCTACCGATGCGGTAGAGGTCGGCATGCAGCACCGGCTGGCCATCGGCCTCATAGGGCTGCACCAGCGCAAAGCTCGGCGAGGGCACGTCGAGCCCGGCATCGCCGACGAGGGTGCGGATCACGCTACGGGCCAAGGCGGTCTTGCCGGCGCCGAGATCGCCCTCGAGCAGCACCAGGTCGCCGGGGCGCAACAGCGTCGCGAGGCGGCGGCCGAACTCGGCGGTCGCGGCGTCGTCGGCAAGGAACA
>JAEUMC010000148.1 GCA_016793415.1 Devosia sp.
CCGGCCGAACCGGAAAAGCCACAGGGCGGACCGCTGGCGCTGCCCGAGGCGTAGGACATTGGCGATGTCGTCCGGCGCGTTTGCGCTCGACCTTCAAGCGCACTTGCGCGTGACAGGCGTCGCTTGTATTAGACCCCGCACCGGCGCATCGCTCGCGCAGGTAGGCCGCATTAGCTCAGTCGGTAGAGCATCTCATTCGTAATGAGGGGGTCGCTGGTTCGAATCCGGCATGCGGCACCACCCTTTTCCACCCTCACCGTCCAATGTTCGCCACTGAAGGCTAGGCCTCGCGGCTAAGCTGCGACGGGCCTTAACTATGCCCGGCTCGGTGTCACCTGTCCGAACGGCAGGAATCAGCACGCCAAATCGCCTGGCTTGGGCGCAATGACGCCGGCGCGAGCGAGGAACAACGGGCTACCGAGTTACCTAACGCCGCAGTGCGATAATCGCGAGCATTGCTGATGCCGCCAGATTTCGTTGCCGACGAGAGGATTGCGTTACTTCGGTGTGCGAGCATCATGGAACTGATGGGGCGCACAATATGCATATCAAATCACTGGATGGACTGCGCGGCGTAGCTGCATACATCGTGGTGTTTGGTCATTTTGCCGGCTACCCGCTGTTCGCGGACATTGGCCAGCTCGGGGTAATGATCTTCTTTGTGCTGTCGGGCTACCTGATGGGGCAGATCTACCTTACACAGCGGCCCGGTCTGGACGTGATAGGTGTCTACTTCACCAACCGCTTTGCTCGCATCGCGCCGGCCTACCTGCTGGTCGTCGCGATCAGCTATGGCCTGTTCCTTCTGACCGGGCGGGTCGGGCCCTTTCCACCGATCACAACACTGCCCGAGCTGCTCGAGCACCTGCTGTTCCTGCGCGGGGCGGGCGTGCTGTGGACCATTCCTGTCGAGGTGCAGTTCTATGTGCTGTTTCCGCTGCTCTGGCTAACCGCCTACCATCTGGGTCGTCCGATGCTGGTGATGGTGTCGCTCGGCATCGTGTGGCTCGCCGCCAGCGTGGGCTTTGCCGCCCCGCCGGCGCTGGCGCAGGCGGTACAGTACTTCCTCGCCGGGATGCTTGTTGCCGGCCTGCCCGTTGAAATCTCGCGCAAATACGACATCCCGTTCGTCGCCGCCGTGGTGGTGACCGGGCTGAGCCTGCCCCGGGTGCGCGAGGCGTTGGGCCTCGAAAGCCTGGGGCAATGGGAGTCGATCCTCCATCTCGCCGGAGCCACGCTGCTTCTGCTCGCCACGGTGAATTCGCGGCTGGCGCAGGTGCTGCTCGGCAACCGGGTAGCGGCGTTCTTCGGCGCGATCAGCTTTTCGGTCTATCTGCTGCACGTGCCAGTGATGCGGGTGCTCGAGGTGGCGGGCATCGCGACGCAGGAGAATCAGCTGCTCGGCTTCCTCCTGGTCGCCGGGGCAACGACGGCAGTGGCATTCGTCATGTGGCGACTGGTCGAAGTCCCGGCCCGCCAGGCGTTGCGCCAGGCGGGCAGGCGGCGGTTCGCCACGCTGGCGCTGGCCTGGGCGTTCCCGGCGCTTGGGATCGCCGCCCTGGTTGCGGTGCCGGACCTGCAGGCGGCCTCGACGGCCATCGCCGCGCCTTGAGCGGGGTTGCAGCACTGGCGGGTTCGGGCGACAAGACGCGGGCCACGGAGAGTGCCCATGCTAGCGACCAGCGAGATTGCCAAACTGAAGCGCGAGATCGCTATTCTGCGCGAGATTGTCGGGCAGAGCCGGCCGGGGACCAGGAATCCGATGAGCCCGACCGAGCGGCGGTCGCTGAAGTCGGAGATCGAGCGCTGCATCCTCGAGCTAGACGAGCTGCGCGGCAAGCTCTCGCAATAGACGGGTGCTCAGTCGTCCTCGACTTCGGTGTCGGGGCGATCGGTGCCTTCCGAGACCTCCTGGTGCCAGACGCCGCGGGCATCCTCGTACTCGATGCCGTCAGTGGTGCCGGCGACGCGCTGGCGCCGGGCGGCGGCTTCGGCGGCCTCGTGCGCCGCGGCGTGGGTGCGGAAGGTCTCCGACAACACGTTGCCGACTTTGTAGGCCCAGCCACCATCATGCTGGACGACTTCGTACTTCACAGTGGTCATCGCGGCTCTCCTCGGGATGCCCGGCTAATGTAGGAGGCGCCGCCTGCCGTGGCGAGCGCATGCCAGCCATGCCGGCATGTCGCCTCAATATTCGCGCGTTCACGCGCGATTCATGACGAACGCGCCAAAGCAGCCTATCGTTGCAGGCAACGCGTGCGTCGCGCCTCCGTCACTCCGAGATGAAAGGGCCAGCCAGTGACCGCCTATCTGTTCCTGTTGCATGTCGCGGGGGCTGTGACGCTGATGCTGTGGGCGGTGCACATGGTGCATACCGGCACAGAGCGGGGCTGGCGGCCGGAGATCACCGCGCTGCTCAGGGCGACGGACGGGCCGGCGCGCAGCGCCGCCGTCGGGGCCGGGCTAGGGCTGGCGCTGCAGAGTTCGACCGCCGCCGGCATACTCGCCGCCGCCTTTGCTTCGCGCGGCATGTTCGCACTGGCGACCGGCCTCGCCATCGTGCTCGGAGCCAATTTCGGCTCGGCGCTGGTGGTGCTGATCCTCAGTCTCGATCTGAGCCTCCTGCCGCCAGTGCTGCTGGTCACGGGTGGGCTGTTGTTCTTCAAGGGCAAGTCGCGCCGGGTGCGGCAGAGTGGCCGTGCGCTGGTCGGGCTGGGGCTGATCTTCGTTTCCCTGCAACTGCTCAGCCAGGCCACCGCGCCGCTCAGCGACAGCGCGATCCTGCCCATGGTGGTCGCCTATCTGGGCAAGGAGCCGCTGACGGCATTGCTGGCCGGGGCGGCAATCGCCTGGCTGTTCCACTCCTCGGTGGCGACCATCCTGTTGCTGGTGGTGCTGTCGCAGCATGGGGTGTTGCCGTTCGAGGCGGCCGCGCCGCTGCTGCTCGGCGCCAATATCGGCACCGCCATCGGCCCATTCGTGCTGACCCGCAACAGCAGTATCGAAGCCAAGCGGTTAATGGCGGGGAACCTGCTCACCCGGGTGGTCGGCGCGGTGCTGGCGCTGGCCGTGCTGCTGCTTGGCGGCTCGGCGCTGGCGGCCGGCTTTACCCCGGTGCAGCAACTGGTCGGGCTGCACCTCGTCTTCAACATCGCGCTGCTGGTTTGCGGGCTGCCGCTCACGGCGGTGATGGCCCGCCTGATGGAGCGGCTGATCCGCGCGCCGGCGGCGAGCGATCCGGCAGCGGCCATTGGCGTGCCGCCCAGTTGCCTCGATGAGGCGGCGGTGGGCGATCCCGGCATGGCGCTGGCCTCGACCACCCGCGAACTGCTGCGTATGGCCGAGATCGTCGGGCGGATGTTCGAGCCGGTCATGGAGATCTACAAGGCCGGCGACGAAGAGAAGATCCGCCAGGCCCGCCTGATGGAAGCGGCGATCGACCAGGCGCAGAGCGACATCAAGCTCTACCTGGCGCGCGTATCATTCGGCGGCGACAACGACAGCGCCCGGCGCGGACAGGATCTGGCGGCCATTGCGGTCAACCTCGAATATGTCGGCGACGCCATTACCAAGACGCTGCTGCGGCTTGCCGAAGTGCGCCGGGAGCAGCGGCTGGCCTTCTCCCCCACCGGCTGGCGCGAACTGGCGGAACTGCACAGCCAGGTGGTCGAGAACATGCAGCTGGCGCGCAACGTGCTGGTCACCCGCGACCTCCAGCAGGCGCGCAAACTGGTGGTCGAGAAGACCCGCATGCGTGAAGCGGTGGCGGCGAGCCAGCGCCAGCACCTGCAGCGGCTGAAGGATGGCACCGAGGCGAGCCTTGCCACCTCCAACCTCCACCTCGAGACGCTGCGCGCCATGAAGACCATCAATTCGCTGATGGCCTCGATCGGCTACCTGGTGCTGGAAGAGGCCGGCGAAGTGCTCGACCACCGACTGAAGCCGGCAGGCTAGCGGCCAGTGGCCGGTGGTCGTCAGCCGACAGGCAGCGGGCCGGGGCCGCGGCGATAGACGCGCAACTCGATGACATCGGTCACGTGCCATTCGAGCGACAGCATCACCGGGCGGCCTGCCGTATCATGATCGACCTGCCGCAGGTGCTGCAGCGGTGCGCCCACGGGCACGTGCAGCAACTCGGCCAGTGCGGCGTCGGCATTGACGGGGGCCAGCACGGCCCGGGCGTGGTCGACGGTGTGGCCGCGCTCGGCGAGCAGCTTGTAGAGCGAGCCGCCGAACGCCGCGAGGTCGGTACGTTCGTCGGCGATATCGGTGGCGAGGCTGTCGATCGAGAACACCGCCGGCCGGCCGTCGGCGCTGCGCACGCGGCGGATCACCACCACGTCGGAGCCCGGCGCGAGGTTCAGCGCCGCCACCACCCGGTCATCGGCCTTGACGCGTCTGGCGTCGAGCACCTGCTTGGTAACGCTAAGGCCAGTGCTTTCGAGGTACTCGGTGTAGCTGAAATTGGTGTCGAGCGAGTTGCGCAGCCGTGGTCCCTCGGTGACGTAGGTGCCCGAGCCCTGGCGACGGATGACGTAGCCATCTTCGATCAGGCCACGCACCGCCTCGCGCAGCGTGATGCGGCTGACGGCGAAGCGGGCGCAGAGCGCATCCTCGTTGGGTAGCTTCGAGCCGGGTGGGAACTCGCCTTCGATGATGGCGCGCCTGAGTTCGGAGCGGACGACGTCGGGCAGCAGCGGGCGCGTTCTGGCTTGCAGCATGAGAATCTCGAAAACAGACGGGCTGGCAACGGCAATTGGTTAGTCGTCTCATGTTCAGAATGGCCGAGCAACCGGATTGCTGCGAGCGGGCGCAACTGTCGCGGGTTGCGGCGCTTGCGGCAAATCCGGCATGGTAAGGCGCGAAGCAATGACCGGGATCTGAGCCACGATGAGTTACGACGCGCTGGTGTGGCTGCTGGTCGGCCTCGGCATCGGGGTCGCTGCCAGCCTGATGCTGCTGATCGGCTACTCGATGCTGGAGTATGGGCAGCTCAGCCGGCGTTTCCGCAAGGCGCGTGCCGCGACTGTCGCGGCTGCGGCTCCGGCCGTGGCGCCCGTTCCGGTGGCGCCCAGGACATCGCTGCTGGCGCGGCCGGCGCCAAAGCCCGAGACAAAGCCGGTGGCCGACGCAGCGGCCGAGACCACGCCGGTGATCGAGCCGAAGCCGATCGTCGAGGATAAGCCGGCCCGTCCGGCGCTCGTGGTTGTCGCTGCGCCGGAATCTAAACCCGCGGTGATCGCCAAACCAGCCCCGCCGACCCCGGCCGTCGAGCAGAAGCCAGTCGCCGCATCGCCTACCGAAGCCGTGGCGGCGCCGGTGCCCAAGCGGCCGCAAAGCGTGGAGGCGATGTTCGCCGAGGCCTTTGCCAACGACCGGCTGACCGTGTCGCCCGAGCCGGACGAAGCGGCCGCGTCTAAGCCCGGCGTCGAAACACCGCCAAAGTAAGCCCGCCCACGGCCAGCAACAGGCCACCGAGCAGGCGGCTGTCCTGGGTGGAAATGCGGATGTGCGGCACCCACTGCCGATAGAACGGAAACAGAAGAATGAGGACGGCAAGCAGAAGTGCTGCCAGGCCTACGGACCGCATGTTGCCCCTCCGCGCTTAGCGGAAACACACTGATACAGCCGGTGACGCTTAAATTCCGGTTCGGAGAGTATCTGCCCAAACCGTTAATGGAACTTGCGCTTTGCCGATCGAGGGCTCGATCACCGGAATCTGAAGGGCAGGGGAGGCAACTTCGCCCGGGGGAGCGGCGTTTCTTCAGGCAAATGGCGTGGGGTCAAGCCCGCGCGGCCAAGGAGACGTCACCATGCACAAGGCAGAACTCGACCGCCTTCTGGAAAAGACCGTCGCCGATGCGCTCGGCGTTCGCATGCCGGTTCACCGGCGCGCGCAGCCGGACAAGATCAAGCAGCATGCCAAGGCGCAGCGCCGCCATAAGCAATTGCTGCGTGAACTGCATCCGGCTTGATTGGACTTTGCCTCGACCTCGTCTAGATTCGCGCCCGCTTGATGGGGAGTCGTGACGATGGAGGGGGTGCCGGCTGCGGAGATCGCGCGACTGCGTGCGCTTGTCATCGGTACCTTGCCGCAGTTCGCGGGCGGCAGTTTCGTGTCGCTCACCGAGGGCTGGGACAGCGTCGCGCTCGAGTGCGACGGGTGGATTTTCAAGTTTGCCCGCCATGCCGAGGCGGAGGCACGGCTGCGGCGCGAAGTGGCGCTGCTGGCGTTCCTCAAGCCGCGGGTCACCATGCCGTTGCCACAGATGGTGCTGCACGAGGGGCCGGTGCCGTTCTCACAGCACCTCAAGCTCCCCGGTTCGTCGCTGGAAAAGCCGCAATACCTCGAGCTGGATGAGGGCCGGCGCAATGCGCTCGCCACGCGCATGGCACAGCTCTATGCGGAGTTGCACGCACTGCCGCTCAACCGCATGCAGGCAATCGGCGCGGTCGGAGTCGACCCGTGGATGAGCCCCGACGAGATCATCGCGCGGACCGAGGATCGACTGCCGCGCGGCTACAAGGGGTTCATGAAGCGCACGATGTCAGCCTATCGCAAGCTGACCATTGCCGGTGATGAGCTGGTCTACGGCTATTTCGACGGGCATGGCTGGAACATGGCGTTCGACCATGAGACCGGCATGCTCAACGGCGTGTTCGACTTCGCCGATTCCGGCTTCGGCTCGCGCCACCGCGACCTCAGCTATTCCAACTGGATCTCCGCCGACCTGACGCTGAGGATCATCGATCGCTACGAGGAGCTGGCACGGATCAAGGTCAATCGCGACCTGGTCATGCTCTACTCGTCCGCCCTCCGGCTGGCTGAGCTTGCCGAGAACTTTCTTCCCGATGAGCAGGCGACGGCCAATGTCGTCGACTGGGTGGCGGAATTGAAGCAGTTGGGACTCAGCGCCTGACTCGGGTGGCGGGTACTCGCTTGTGAGCTGACTGCGGGGCCTGGCGGCAAACCCGATGCTGCCGTCGGGACTCCCTCTCCCGCTTGCGGGGGAGGGACGCCGACTGCCGGCTCCAGCGTATCGAGAAAAGCTTTTCCTTTACCCTTGTGCGTGACCGAAAAACGTGCGACCAAACGTCAAGAAAAGCTTTTCCCAAATTGTGAGCCGGCCAGCACGTGCCTGCCGCAAAGGAAATCGGAAAAGCTTTTCCTGGCCAATCCCCGGGAGGAACCCTGCGCGTCGCGGGGCCGGAGGGCGGCACGGCAATCGAGGGAGGAGCCGATGAACCTGAAGAAACTTGCGTTGGGCGCGGTCGCCATGGCGACGCTGCTCGCGGCGATGCCGATGTCGGCATCGGCCGAGGACCTGCAGATGTGGGAGCGTTCGGGCGGCAATGCCGGCATGGTGGATGCGCTGGTCGCTGCCTGGAACGAGAAGAACCCCGATCGCAAGATCGTCCTGACCTATATCCCGCACACCGAAATGGTGCCCAAGCTGGCGCAGTCCATCGCTTCGGGCGAGGTGCCGGACCTGATGGGCCTCGACCTGATCTATGGGCCGCAGTTCGAAGCGGCGGGCCAGCTCGAGGACATCACCAGCTATTTCGCCGACGACGCCTCGATCAAGACCGCCAGCCCCGGCCACATGAAGGTTTCGACCTATGACGGCAAGCTTTATGGCGTGCCGCTCTATGCGGACGTCTCGGCGCTGTTCTGGAACAAGGACCTGTTCAAGAAAGCCGGACTCGATCCGGAAGTGCCGCCCAAGAGCCTTGCCGAGATCCACGACTTCGCCAAGAAGATCACCGGCGTCGAAGAGGGGGCTTATGGCTACTACCTCGCGGGCAACTGCGCCGGCTGCAACATCTTCACCTTCGGTCCGTTGATCTGGGCTTCGGGCGGCACGATCGAGCCGGCGGACGCTTCCGCCGAGCCGCTGACCGGCGACGCCGTGCCCCAGGTGCTCGAATGGGCCCGCATGATGCACAAGGAAGGGCTGATCAACCCGGCCAACCAGGCCGAGAACGGCGAGACCTTCCACCTGCAGTTCGGCTCGGGCAAGGTCGGGATGATGGGCACGGGCAATTTCAACATTACGCTGGCCCGCGAGCAGAACCCCAACATGAACTTCGGCATCACCCTGCTGCCGGGCCTCGCCGCCGGCCAGACGGCGTCCTTTGCCGGCGGCGATATCGTCACGGTGCCGAAGGGCTCGAAGCGCGTCGCCGACGCGGTCGACTTCATGAAGTTCATCCTGTCGGACGAGGTTCAGGTCGAGGTCTATGCCAAGATGCTGAACATGACGACCCGTGGCGACATGGTCGACAACAAGTACTATGCCGAGGAGCCGCTGATCAAAGACGTGGCCAAGGCCATCGAGATCGGCGTTACTCCCTATACGCTGAAGTTCTTCGAGTTGATCAATTCGCCGCAGGGGCCATGGCTGCAGATGCTGCAGCGCGTCTACTACACCGATGATCCGATCGACCAGGTCATCGCGGACGCCAAGGCCCAGATGAAGGCCATCGCGGCGGAGTAACCTCCAACCGTCTCCCGGACGGTCCTCGGCCGCGGCACTGTTGCAGGTGCCGCGGCCGGCAACCGGGGATG
>JAEUMC010000162.1 GCA_016793415.1 Devosia sp.
CGCGTTGCAGGCTCTCCATATGCCTTTGTGGAGTACTTAAGTCAACGGACACGGGGCTTCGTGCCCTCAAGTGCCTGATTTGAAGCCGCTTCCGCCCCCCGCCAAATTGCAGACGCTTATTCCCCGTGTAAAACGGCAGCGACTCTTGCACCGGATTCCGCGACCCGTGTAGTATCAAGGCATTGGGACACGATATCTCGTGTGGCGGACCCATCAGACCTACGATGCGTAGCGTATCGGGCTGTTGCTGAGGCAACGGCACGGCTGAGGAGTCTGTCAGAGTCCTGAATGGCGGTTTAGGAGCGGATAGTTGATGGGCTGGACTGAAGAACGCGTCGAGCTGCTCAAGAAACTTTGGCTTGAGGGGCTGAGCGCCAGTCAGATCGCGGGCGTATTGGGTGAAGGCGTTACCCGTAACGCGGTGATCGGCAAGGTGCATCGGCTGAAGCTCAGCGGCCGTGCCAAGCCGGCGACCTCGACCCCGCGGGTGCGCAGCGCCCCGCGTCCGGCAGCCCGCCGCGTTTCGTCGCCTGCCAGCACCTCGCGGTCGAGCGGGCTGGGCACGGTGATGAAGACCCGCAACTCGATGAATGTCGGGAGCGGTGGCGGTGGTGGCGGCGCCATCCACGGGGCCACGGCGCTGAAGATGGAAGAGGAATTCGCGGTCGAGATGGAGATGGCGCCGCAGGCGGCCGAGCTCTTCATCCCGGTCGAACAGCGGCTGACGCTGCTGCAGCTCAGCGAGCACACCTGCAAGTGGCCGATCGGCGACCCGCTGACCCCGGACTTCTACTTCTGCGGCCAGCACTCGAATGAGGGCAAGCCCTATTGCGAGTTCCATTCGCGCCGGGCCTACCACCAGATCGACAAGAAGAAGCGCTGAGCTTCACCCAGATTTTGCAGAGGCCGGGAGCGATCCCGGCCTTTGTCATTTGAGGCATGCAGGAGGACGGCATGGCGACGACCACCTACCTGGCGCTGCTGCGCGGCATCAACGTCGGCGGCAAGAACAAGGTGCCGATGGCCGGGCTGAAGACGCTGCTGGAGGAGATCGGGCTCGAGGATGTCTCGACCGACATCGCCTCCGGGAACGCCATGTTCCGCTCCGGTCTTGCCGCGTCGACCATTGCGCGAAAGATCGAGGACGGACTGACGGCGACGTTCAAGCTCGACGACGAACTGGTCAAAGTGCTGGTGCTCAGCCACGCGCAGCTGAAGGCGATCGTCGACCAGCGACCGAAGGGGTTCGGCGACGCGCCGGACACCTACCACAGCGACGCGATCTTCCTGATGGATATCGACCGCGACGAGGCGTTCGCGGTGTTCAAGCCGCGCGACGGCGTCGACAGGGTGTGGCCCGGCGAGGGCATGATCTACTCGCAGCGGCTCAGCGCCGAGCGCACCAAGAGTCGGCTGAGCAAGATGATGGAGTCGCCGCTCTACAAATCGATGACCATCCGCAGCTGGCAGACGACGCTGAAATTGCTGGAGTTGATGGAGGCGATGGAGCGGTAGGCGCACAAACCACCACATCTCGCCTGCCGCCCCACCCCCTCCCAGCCTCCCCCATCAAGGGGGAGGTGCCGTGTAGTGTGTGTGGCGCGATCTGGTCCATCCACT
>JAEUMC010000418.1 GCA_016793415.1 Devosia sp.
GGCTTCTCAGCCACCTTCACCAATACCGTGCTGGTCGGCATTCCCGTGGTGCAGCGGGCCTATGGCAATGAAGCGCTGGCCACCGCCTTCTCGATCATCGCCTTTCATGCCCCGGTGCTGATCACCGCCGGCATGATCACCATGGAGCTGCTGCGCCGCGATGGCGCGCCGCTGCACAAGACGCTCGGCGTGGCGCTGATGCGGGTCGTCGCCAACCCGCTGCTCTGGGGCATCGCGGCTGGCGCCGCGGCCAACCTGATGCACGTCAAGCTGGTCGAGCCGGCCGAGGCCTTCATCGCCATGATGGCTGCCGCCGTCACGCCTGCGGCTTTGTTCGGCCTGGGCGGTGCGCTGAACGACTACAAGCTTTCTGAAAGCTGGGGCCAGTCGCTCACCATGTCGCTGCTGAAGCTGCTGCTGCAGCCGGCCATCGCCTGGGTGATCATGGTGCCGATCCTCCATATCGATCACGACCTTGCCCGCTACGGCGTGCTGCTCGCCGCCATGCCGGCCGGAATCAACGTCTATGTCTTCGCCACCTACTACAACCGCTCCGTCCACATAGCCGCCAACACCATCCTGATCTCGACGGTGCTGAGCGTGCTGACGGTGAGTGGCTGGCTGTACGTGCTGGGGTTGTAGCCAACCGGCTGGTGTGGGCTGACCCCCACCCCTGTCCCCTCCCCGCAAGGGGGAGGGAGACCCTCACACTGACATTGCAGTCTGCGTCTCCCTCCCCCTTGCGGGGAGGGATCAAGGGTGGGGGTCCGCAGTCACCGGCCTCAGGATGGTCCCTACTGCGCCGCCTCGACACGCATCGCCAGCACTTGCGGCTCCCCGGCGACCGGGATCGAGCGGACCGGCATGGTCGAGGTGGCGTCGAGCCCGACAGCGACTCGAACATGCTTGTCCGTGGGGCAGAGCAGCAGCATCGCGTCGAACCCGATCCAGCCCAGCCCATCGTCCCAGGCCTCGGCCCAGGCATGCAGCGCCGGCTGCTCGCTGTCGCTGCCATTGAGGTATCCCGTGACGTAGCGCGCCGGGATTTCCAGCGCCCGCGCCGCGCCGATGAAGGCATGCGCATAGTCGCTGGCCGGCGCATGCACGCCGCTGCTCTGCGATTGGCTCTGTCCGTCCTGGGTTTGCGTCTGTTCCTCGCCGCCGACCACTTCGGCCACCCGAGCCATCAGCGCATGCAGCAGCGCGATGCGGTCCTGCCCGGTTTTCGGCGCGGTGCGGAACTTCGAGGTAATGCTCCCCGCCGCCTTGGTGGCGGCGGTCGGGCGGCGGTAGAGCGCCGGCGGGATATCGCCCGGCACCCGGCCGATCACCCCGTTGCGGTCGATGGTCTCGACGATTCCGGCGACGGTGATCGGCAGTTCCGGCTCGGGCCTGATCTGGCTAACCAGCTGCGCCCGGTTGCCGAATGCATCGATGAAGCTTGCCGCCCGGTCCATTCCCGGCATCTCGATCGACCATTCGTGCACCGTCTGCGTCGGCCCGGTCAGCGGGGTCAGCAGCACGTGTTGTACGCCGCGGGCGACGCCAGGACCCAGCGCCAGGCTCATCGAATGTCGGATAGCGATCTTCATCAGTAGAAATTGTAGCTTTCGGCGAGGGCGTCCGTCATGCGGTTGTTGCGGTCGATGAACTCGGTCAGGAATTCGTGCAGACCGTGCTCGAAGATCTTGTCGACGCTCGCATCCATCACCAGCGCCGTCACCGCATCGGCGGCGTCGTGCCCGGCAGTGCGCTCGCCATAGATCTCCTCGAGCATGTCGATTGTGCGGTTGATCCACTGCACGCAGAAGATCAGCGAGCGCGGCATTTCCGGCCTCAGGATCAGGTAGTCGGCGATGTTCCAGGCCTTGTAGCGGTCGTGGTAGACGTGCCGGTAGCTGCGATGTGCCGAAGCGGCGCGCAGGATCATCGTCCATTGCTGGATATCGACGTCCCCGCCCACCATCGTGGCGCGCGGCAGCAGCACGTAATACTTCATGTCGAGGATGCGCGCCGTATTGTCGGCCCGCTCGACGAAGTTGCCGATCTGGCTGAAGGCGTAGCCCGCATCGCGCAGGAACGTCGAGAGCAGGGCGCCACGATAGCGGTGGCTGACCTGCTTCACCCAGAACAGCAGTTCCTGAAGCTTGGCGCCCGAGATATCCCGCGGCCGGATGGCGGAGAACTCGAGCCAGGCCGCGTTGATCGATTCCCACATTTCGGTGGTGAGCGCCGTGCGCACCGAACGCGCGTTGGTGCGCGCCGCGAGCAGGCACGACTTCACCGAGGAATAGTTCTCCTCGTCGAACAGCATGTAATGCGCGACGCTCTGGACGTCGGCCTGCTTGTGCTTGAGGTTGAACCCCTCGTCGGCCTCGGCCGCCTGCAGCATCGAGACGAGGTGCTCGGAGGCGCCACCCTCGCGGCGCGAGGTGAGGCTCATGCGATAGCCCACCTCGAACATCCGGGCGACGTTTTCGGCCCGCTCGATATAGCGGCTGAGCCAGAACAGGTTCTGGGCGGTTCTACCGAGCATGGTGCACCTCGTGGGCCGGTGCGTGGGGCTCCCCCCCCACAAGGGGGGAGGTGAAAGGTCGAGGCTGTCGCGCGATCGTGCCAAGTGAACGGGTGGGCACCTCCCCCCTTGTGGGGGAGGTTGGGAGGGGGGAGGGCAACACGCTCTGTCTCATCCTCAATCCTCCAGCACCCAGGTATCCTTGGTGCCGCCGCCCTGCGACGAGTTCACCACCAGCGAGCCCTTCTTCAGCGCCACGCGCGTCAGCCCCCCGGGCGTGATCCGGATGTCGTCGCCACAGAGCACATACGGCCTGAGGTCGACGTGCCGCGGCGCAATCCCCTTGTCGACGAAGGTCGGGCAGGTCGAGAGCGCCAGCGTCGGCTGCACGATGTAGTTGTCGGGGCGGGCGAGGATCTTCTTTCGGAATTCCTCCCGCATCGCTTTGGTCGAGGCCGGTCCTACCAGCATGCCGTAGCCGCCCGAGCCGTGCACTTCCTTGACCACCAGTTCCTCGAGATGCTCGAGCACGTAGGCCCGCTCGTCGTCATTGGTGCAGTTGTAGGTCGGGACGTTTTTGAGCAGCGCCTTCTCGCCGAGATAGAACTCGATGATCTCGGGCACGTAGACATAGACCGCCTTGTCGTCGGCGATGCCGGTGCCCGGCGCATTGACCAGCGTGACGTTGCCGGCGCGATAGGCGTCGAACAGCCCCGGCACGCCCAGCATCGAATCCGGCCGGAAGGTCAGCGGGTCGAGGAAATCGTCGTCGATGCGGCGGTAGATCACGTCGACCCGCTCGGGGCCTTTGGTGGTCCGCATGTAGACTTTGCCACCATCGACGAACAGGTCCTGTCCCTCGCAGAGCTCGGCCCCCATCTGGTCGGCGAGGAACGAGTGCTCGAAATAGGCTGAGTTGTAGATGCCCGGAGTCAGCACCACGAGGTTGGGCGAGCCGTGCACGCCACCCGGCGCCACGCTCTCCATCGTCCGCCGCAGCGTTTCGGGATAGGTCTCGACCGGCGCCACCTTGTAGCGCTGGAACAGTTCGGGCGCGAGCTGCAGCATCGCCTCGCGGTTCTCGAGCATATAGCTGACGCCCGAGGGGGTGCGCAGGTTGTCTTCGAGCACGTAGAAATCGTCCGGCCCGGTGCGGACGATGTCGACGCCGATGATATGTGAGTAGACCCCGCGCGCCGGATCGAGTCCCATCATTTCCGGACAGAATGCCGAGTTGTTGAGGATCAGCTTTTCCGGCACCCGCCCGGCCTTCAGGATCTCCTGCCGGTGGTAGATGTCGTAGAGAAAGGCGTTGAGCGCCCGTACGCGCTGCTCGATGCCCTTCGAAAGCCGCCGCCACTCCATCGCCGAGATGATGCGCGGGATGATGTCGAAGGGAATGAGCTTTTCGGTGCCTTCATTGCTGCCGTAGACGGCGAAGGTGATGCCGAGGCGTCGGAACAAGGCTTCGGCGTCAGCCGACATCAGACCCAGGGCTTGTGGAGGCTGCTCTTTCAGCCACTCTTCCAGGATGTGGTAGGGCGCGCGGACAGAGGCATCCGCATTGGTCATTTCGTCAAACGGCGTTGCGGACATCAACTCCCAAGGGCTTACGGCCTATCCCACTCGATTTGCATTGGTACACGTTTACTTGGGGGCGACAAGCCGGGTTCGGCGTGAATGTCTCGCATCCGTCGAGAGCACCGCACCCCCACCAACGTCGCCTTCACCCTCGCGCAAAACTGCCATACAACCTTGCGCCGAAAAGGGATGGGACCAATGCCGGAAGAGATTCTCCAGACTCACAAGCTGCTCGATCGCTGCGAGAAGGCGCTCGCCGAACGCTACACCGTGCACAAGCTGCACGAGGCGGCCGATAAGGAAGCGCTGATCAAATCGGTGGCCGGCAAGGTCCGCGCCATCGCCGGCGGCAATGTCGACGGCGCCCTGATGGACAAGCTCCCCAAGCTCGAGATCATCGCCAATTTCGGCGTCGGCTACGACTCGATCGATACCAGGGCGGCCAAGGCGCGGAACATCCGCGTCACCAACACGCCCAACGTGCTCAACGATGCGGTGGCTGAACTGACATTGGGCCTGATGATCGGGCTCGCCCGCCGCATCCCGCAGGGCGACCAGTTCGTGCGCCAGGGCAAATGGCCCAAGGCGAGCTTCCCGCTGCTCACCGAGCTCAACGGCAAGACCGTCGGCATCCTGGGCCTCGGCCGCATCGGCAAGGAAATCGCCACCCGCTGCCAGGCGATGAAGATGCGCGTCGTCTACCACGGCCGCACGCGCCAGCATGACGAGCCCTACATCTTCTACGACAAGCTGATCGACATGGCCCGCGACAGCGACTGGCTGGTGATCATTGCCCCAGGCGGCAAGGGGACCGAGAAGATCGTCTCGCGTGAGGTGCTCGAGGCGCTTGGCCCCGAGGGGTTCATCGTCAACGTTGCGCGGGGCACGCTGATCGACGAGGCGGCAATGCTGGAACTGCTGCAGAGCAAGAAACTCGGCGGCGCGGCGCTCGACGTGTTCGAGAAAGAGCCGCAGGTGCCAGAGGGCTTCTTCGCGCTCGACAACGTCGTGCTGTCGCCGCACCAGGGCAGCGCCACGCATCAGACACGCAACAAAATGGGTGATCTGGTCGTTGCCAATATCGTCGCGCATTTCGCCGGCGAACCGCTCCCGAGCGCGGTGGTCTGATCATGCTGATCGATCTCAGAGGTAAAGTTGCCATCGTCACCGGCGCCGGCCGCGGCATCGGCCGCGCCATCGCGCGGACCCTCGCCACGGAAGGCGTCACCGTTGCCATCGTCGACTTCCGTCAGGATTTGCTCGATGACGCCGCGGTGGAATGGACCGAGGCCGGCTGGCCCGGCATGCGCATTCTCTGCGATGTCCGCGAAGCGGCGCAGGTCAATGCGGCGGTGAGCGCCGTCGACGCCGCCTTCGGTCGGGTCGATATCCTCGTCAACAATGCCGGTGTTGCCAGCGGCGCGCGAGTCGACAAGCTCGCCGAAGCAGTTTGGGACGCCAATTTCGACACCAATACCAAGGGCACTTTCCTGATGTGCCAGGCGGTGGCGCCGATCATGCAGCGCCAGGCGTCCGGGCGCATCCTCAATGCAGCTTCGTTCGCCGCCATCATTCCATCGATCGGCGGCGCCGCCTATGCGTCGAGCAAGTCGGCGGTGGTGCAATTCTCGCGCGTGCTGGCCGGTGAGCTTGGCCCCTTCAACGTGACGGTCAATTCCTACTCGCCGGGCATGGTCCCCACCGAGATGAACGGCTTCGCCAAATTGCCCGATGCCCGGCAGCAGCGCCTGCTCGACACCCTGACGCTCCGTCAGTGGGGCAATCCCGAGGACGTGGCCAACCTCATTTGCTTCCTCGCCTCCGATCAGGCCCACTACATCACCGGCGCCTCGATCGATTGCTCCGGCGGCAAGTACGCGACCCAGTTTCCCTCTGCGGCCTACGAGAGCTGAGGGCAGGGGCTCTTTCGCGGAGCCCCGCAAGCGCGTTGACCTCGGCGGCTGAGGGGTATTTGCTGGTTGCGAGATTTCCGTCGGAGGTTAGCCCCAATGGAAATGGTCGCTTTGCTGAAGCAGATGCCGCTGTTCCGCGCGGTGGACGATGCGGACCTCGAGGAACTGATCCCGTCGACGCGCGTCGAGATCTACGAGCCGGGGCGGGTCATCCTGCGGGAGGGGCGTGTCGGCGCTGCCTTCTTCCTGATCGTTTCCGGCGAGGTTGAGGTCGTCAAGGCGCTGGGCAAACCCGAGGAGAAGATCGTCAACCGGCTGGGTGCCGGGGACTTCTTCGGCGAGATCGCCAACATGAAGCACACCACCCGGGTGGCGAGCGTGCGGGCGGTGACCGAGACGAAGTGCCTGATGATCCAGCGCCTGCACCTCGATTCCTACATCGAGCGATTTCCCGCCGTCCTTGCCATGGTCGACCAGGCAGTTGCGGCTCGCGGAGACTGACCCTAACCCCGCACCCGACGCGCGTAGTCCGACGGCGCTCGCCCGACGATGCGGCGGAACTCATTGCTGAAATGCGCCTGGTCGGCATACCCCAGCTCGTGCGCCACTGCTGTCCAGTTCGGCGCCGCGTCGGCCGTGGCGCGGCCCGCCGCCTCGACCAGCCGGTACAATCGGATCACCCATTTCGGCCCCACCCCGACATAGTGCTGGAACAGATGCTGCAGTGTCCGTTCATTGACTGCGGCCCGGCGTGCGAGTGCCGCGACGCTGACGATCTCCCGATCGGTCCGCGCCAGCTCGACGATCCGGGCAGCGAGCTCAATATTGGGGTCCGCCTGAGGCAGCCCGCGGCCTAGCAGCATCGCCTCGGCAGTCGCGATCGACTGCTGCCGATCGGGCGCCTCCAGCAACTCGCGCCGGGCCTGGTCCGTTGCCTCTGGAAACACCGCCGTTGCATCAAGGGTCCGATCCATCAGCTCGGCGACCGCCCGCCCATAGAACGGTCGAAACCCGCCCGGTCGGAACATCACGCCGAACACGGCGCCGCGGCCCTTCACTTCATAGTCGTAACGGCCTGTCGTCACCCCGGTGATCCAGCCGCGTTCGCGGGTGAAGGCGAGGTTGAGGTTGGGGTGCGGCAGCACCTCGGCGGGGTACGATACGCCCTCCGGCAAGGACCAACTGACCACCCAGTAGTGCTCGACGAACGGCGCCAGCGCCGGCGAAGGTCGATAGCGGTTGAGCGCATAGCTGCGCGCCGAACCGGCCGGGTCGAGGATACCGGCGAAATCGTCCTGCTTTTCCTCGAATGGCGTTGCGGGTTTTTGCAAGCGCGTCTCCCGGCCTCGTCCCTAGGCTCGCCCGACCATCAACCAGGGAAACCTAACATGTCCGCAACTTTCACGGCCACCACCCGCCTCGATCTGCCCGCGCCACCCGCCCGCGTCTGGGCCGCCCTCACCGACCCGGCGATGGTCAGGCAATACATGTTCGGCGCAGAACTCACTGGCGCCTGGGTCAAGGGCGGCACGGTCACCTATCGCGGCGAGTGGGACGGCGCGCCGTTCGAGGACAAGGGCGAAATCGTCGAGATCGATCCGCCGCGCCTGCTCAAGGTGAACTACTACAGCGCCATGGGCGGCCAGCCCGATACCCCGGAAAACCGGCAACTCATCACCTATGAGTTGACCCCGACGGGCGCGGGGACGCGGCTCACCGTTTCGCAGGCTGGCAACCCTTCGCAGGAGGCGGCGACAGCAGCTGAGGGCAACTGGGCGATGACGATGAATACGCTGAAGGCGCTGTTGGCGTAACTCGGATCCGGCGCGGGCTGACCCCCGCCCCTGTCCCCTCCCCCTGAAAAAGGGGGAGGGAGACGATCGCCTCGATGTCAGTATGAGGGTCTCCCTCCCCATGTTTTAGGGGGAGGGGACAGGGGGGCAGCCCGCACCGGCCGTCCAGTTACTCCGCACCCACTACCGCCAGACCGCCAGCAGAGCCCCCATCAGCACCAGCGCAATCAGGTTGTTGCCCAGGTTGATGGCGATCAGCTTCAGCGGGCGGTTCTCATAGCCCCATAGCGAGATCATCAGTGTCGCCATGAACCCGAGCCAGTTGAGCGCGCCGACTGCCGCGCCGGTGAAGATGTCGGTTGCGCCGGCATAGGTCACCG
>JAEUMC010000173.1 GCA_016793415.1 Devosia sp.
CGGCTGGACCGACCCGGTGCTGATGAAGAAGTGGTTTGCGCCGCGGCCCTGGACCACCACCAAGGTGGCGACCGATGTCCGGCCGGGCGGCAGCAGCCTCGTGGTCATGGCCGACGAAAACGGCACCGAGTATCCCAACCCGGGCCAGTACCTGGAAGTGGTACCGAACCGGAAGCTGGTGTTCACCGACGCCTATACCGGCGACTGGCAGGCGAGCGAGAAGCCGTTCATGACGGTGACGCTGACCTTTGAGGATATCGGCGGCAAGACCCGCTACATCGCCCGCTGCCAGCACTGGAACGCCGAAGACAAGGCAGCGCACGAGCAGATGGGCTTTCACGAAGGCTGGGGCATGGTGACCGAGCAGCTCGAGGAAGTGCTGAAGGCGCACTGACGCAAAGCGAATAGCGAATAGGAGGGGGGGCCGGGACAACGCGCCACGGCAACCCCTTTCGCTACTCGCTACTCGGTCTTGCCGTCGGTCGCCGGCAGGCGGAACAGCGCGTCGGCGATATTGGCTTCGCGCCGCGGATCGAAAGGTCCGTCGGTGGGCAGCGCGATCGAGACGCGGCCGATGCCCAGGTCGGCCAACTGGTATGGCGTGCCGTAGCCATATTCGAGATGGCCGCGGCCGATGATGCCGATCACCAGGGGCGGAGCAGGGCCATCGAGGGCGCGGGCGATGTTGCAGGCAAAGGCCCGGTCCCAGGTCTGCTGGGCGCGGACGAACCGGTCGGAGGTCATCGCGTCGCGTGGGCGGCTCGACGGGCCGGCGAAGCGGCCGAGGTACTCGCGATAGGCGGGGAGGGCCGGGCGTGCCGGGGTGAGGCCGTCCCGCTCGTCGACCGGGATGGCCTCCCAGCCTTCCTTGCCGACCCGGGTGACCAGCGGGCGGTGGCAGTTGAGCGCCAGCATCGGCAATCGGAACTGCCGGCAGAACTGGAACAGCGGCAGGTAGAGCGCCGGGTCGAAGCGCCAGACCTCGTTCCACTCCGCGGCTTCGAGGAAATCAGCGGTGCTGGCGTAGGCGCCGGCGATGAAGGCATCGAGTACCGGCTGCAGGCGGCGCGGGAACATTTCGAAGCCGAGCGCAATGTCCGAGCGGTGCGCCATGATGCCGGCGGCGACGTGCAACTGCCAGCGATGCACATCGAAGCGATCGTGCGTTTCGCCGAGCAGTACCACCTGCTGCAGCGCCAGGTGCCGCATCAGCTGTGCGTGCGCGACCGGTTCGGCGGTGCGTGGATCGAGCCAGCTGCCCGGGGCGATCGCGATGGTGGGGGTGGTCGTGTCGGTCATGCCAGCTCTCGTCGGGTTCGGGGCGCTGGCTGGCAGATGCTGGCTTGCCCCGCGGTGGTAGCGGCTGCCCCCTGGCCGGTCAACCGGGCAGCTACTCTTCCGGCTCGGTGGTGAACAGAAGCGGAAAGCCCTCGTTGCGGGCCATCTCGGTGGCGCGGGTCGCCTTGGTCTCGGCAATTTCCTGGGTGAACACCGCAACGACGCAGGAGCCCTTGGTGTGGGCCGTGATCATGATGCGATGCGCCTGGTCCTCGGTGATGCGGAACTCGGCCTTCAGCACGCGGACCACGAACTCGCGCGGCGT
The DNA here is from genome assembly GCA_016793415.1 of Devosia sp. Taxonomy (GTDB): domain Bacteria; phylum Pseudomonadota; class Alphaproteobacteria; order Rhizobiales; family Devosiaceae; genus Devosia_A. The sequence goes on from JAEUMC010000173.1 coordinate 1,604, forward strand.
GAAGTCGTCGTTGAGCAGGATCACCTTGTAGAGCGGTGGCCGCGCCACCTTCCGAGCGGTTCGGGTGCGCGGCTTGGTGTCGGTGTCGTTGGCCATGGTGCTGACAATATAGTGCAGCCTAACCGGGGCCGCATCCTTTCGGTTGGACGACAGCTGAAGGCGATGCGATGAAGGATGTCGTTTTCAGCAGGGGCATATTGCATGCGCGTTATTGGGTCGGTTCTGGTCGCCATCGGGCTGATGCTTGGTGGTGCCGCGGTTGCTGCTGGCGACGAGCTGCCTCCCGTGGTGCAATACCGACTCGACAACGGGCTCGAAGTGCTGTTGTCGCCCGACAGCAAGGTGCCCAAGGTCGGCCTGGCGCTGGTCTACCGGGTGGGCGGAATGAACGAGCCGGCCGGACGATCCGGCTTCGCGCACCTGTTCGAGCACCTGATGTTCTCGGGCACCACCGAGTATCCCAAGATCGACGACACCTATTCGGCGCTCGGGGTGGATAACAACGCCTTCACCGAGGAAGATCGTACGGTCTATGTCGCTGACGCGCTGGCTTCGGCCTTGCCGGTGCTGCTGTCGGTGGAAGCCGATCGGATGGCGAACCTGGGTCGTGAGGTCGACCAGCGCGAGCTGGACCTGCAGCGCGATGTGGTCAAGAACGAGATGCGGCAGACGGTGCTCGACAGCGCCGGTCAGCCGGGCATGCAGGCGTTGCGCTCGGCCTTTTTCCCGGCGCCGCATCCCTATGCCGAGGCGGTGATCGGCTCGATCGCCGATCTCGATGCGGCGAGGCTCGATGATGTGCGGGCGTTCTTCGACCGCTTCTATGTGCCCAACAATGCCGTGCTGGCGCTGGCCGGGGATTTTGACGTCGAGACGGTGAAGGGGCTGATTGCCGACACCTTCGGCCGCGTGCCACGCGGCGCCGATGTGGCGCTGCCGGAAGCGGCCGAGGTCAAACCCGTGGCGCTGCGGCTCGAGGTCACCGACCGGCTGCCGTCACCGATCGTCGTGCTGGCGACCGCCGGACCGGCGATCGGCAGCCTCGACAGCGCGGCGCTGATGGTGGCCGGCGACCTGCTCGGCAACTACGAATACGGCGTGCTGCGGCGCGAGCTGGTGAACAAGGGCCTCGCCATCAATGCCACGGCCGGGTGGGATCCGGGCCGGTTCGGCGGCAGGTTCCTGATTTCGGCAACAGCGGCGCCGGGAGTAACGCCCGATGCGCTCGAGGCCGCGCTGCGCAAGGCGGTCGCGGATTTCATCGCCGCACCGCAGGATCCGGCGGGGATCGAGCGGGCCCGTCAGACATTGCGGCTTGGCCGGGCGCTCAGCGCCGAGGCAATGCTGGATCGGGCACGATCGCTGGCGACGCGCTACGACCTCTACGGCGAGGCCTCGCCGGGTCTGGCCGATGATCCCCAACTTGTCGGCCTGACCGCCGGCGACGTCGAAACGGCGGTGCGGGCACGGCTGGCGCCGGAAGAGCTGAGTGTCCTCACCATGCTGCCGGGCGCGGCGCGGAGCGAGTATCCGGCCGTATTGCAGGCAAGCTCGGGAACGGCGCAGCCGATCGTCGCCGAACCGCGGCCGCTGGTCGAGATGCCCAGACTGGCGGCGGGTGAACCTGGACGGGCCAAGCTGCCGCCGATGGAAACGGCAACGCTCTCGAACGGTATCCGGGTGGTGCACTACGAGACCTCGGGCTCGCCGCTGGTGCTGCTCGCTGCCTCGGTCAGCGGCGGCGCGGGGAGTGACGTGCCGGGCGAAGAAGGGCTCATCGAACTCACCACGATGATGATGTCGCGCGGTGCCGGGGAGCGTGGCTTCGAGGCGTTCAGCAAGGCCGCCAAGGATATCGGCGCCGATATTTCGGGGCAGACCGGCATGGAGCAGTCGGCGGTGGTGCTGGGCGTGCCGCCCGACAATTTTGCCGCCGGTGTTCAGCTGCTGGCCGACGCGGTGCAGCGGCCGCGCTTCGAGCAGCCGGAATGGGATGCGCTGAAGGCCGAAGTGCAGCAGGGCCTCGCCTATCGCAAGATGGATCCGGGGGCGCTCGCCTATTATGCGATGGAGGAACTGGCGTTCCCGATCCCGGCGGGGAGGGCGGCGCTGGAGCCGACGCCGGCGGGCGTCGAGGCCCTGGCCGTTGCCGACGCCAGGGCGACCCATCTCAAACTGTTCACGCCCAGCACGATGACCATCTACAGTGTCGGCTCGGTGAGCCTTGCCAATGTCACCGCCGAACTCGAGCGCAACTTCGGCGGCTGGAGCAACGAGAGCCCGGGGATCGCCTCGGTGCCG
>JAEUMC010000271.1 GCA_016793415.1 Devosia sp.
CAGGTGTTGGCTGACCTGCGTGCGATAGAAGGCGGTCGCCATGCCCGGCAGTTTCAGTTCCCCGTGCAGCGGCTTGTCAGAAACACAGAGCAGGGTGCCATAGGGCACACGGAAGCGGAAACCGTTGGCGGCGATGGTGGCCGATTCCATATCGAGCGCCACGGCGCGTGATTGCGACAGCTGCCGGGTGATCTCGGCCTGGTCGCGCAGCTCCCAGTTTCGGTTGTCGAAGGTGGCGACTGTGCCGGTGCGCATGATGCGCTTGGTCTCGATGCCCTCGAGATGGGTGATCTCGGCCACCGCCTTTTCGAGTGCCACCTGCACTTCGGCCAGCGCTGGGATCGGCACTGTCACTGGCAGGTCGGCGTCGAGCACGTGGTCTTCGCGGAGATAGGCGTGTGCCAGCACGTAGTCGCCCAGTTCCTGCGAATTGCGGAGGCCCGCGCAGTGGCCGAGCATGATCCAGGCATGCGGCCGCAGCACCGCGATATGGTCGGTGATGGTCTTGGCGTTGGAGGGGCCGACGCCGATGTTGACGATGGTGATGCCGCGGTTGCGCGGCATGGTGAGGTGCAGTGCCGGCATCTGCGGAATACGCGTGGCGCGCAAACCCGAAGTGCCGCCACCCAGCCGCGAGTTGAGCGTCACGAAGCCGCCGGGCTCGATGAAGCTGTCATACTCCGGATGGCCTTCCTGCATGTACCGTTCGGCCACGCGGGCGAACTCATCCATGTAGAAGCCATAGTTCGTGAAGATCACGAAATTCTGGAAATGATCGGCTTCGGTGCCGGTGTAGTGGCTGAGCCGCTGCAGCGAGTAGTCGACGCGCGGCGCGGTAAAATGCGCCAGCGGATAGGGCCCGCCGGGCGGCGGCACGAAGGTGCCGTTGGCGATCTCGTCGTCGGTATCCTGCAGGTCCGGTACGTCGAACAGGTCGCGCAGCGGGATCGGCAGCGCGTTGATTGCCTCGCCATCGATCCGCTCGGTCGAGGGAATGGCGAAATGCAGCGGGATGCGCGTGGTGGATTCGCCCACCTCGATGGCGCCGCCGTGATTGCGCAGGATCACGTCGAACTGCTCGATCAGGTAGTTCTTGAACAGGTCCGGCGCGGTGATCGTGGTGCGATAAATGCCCGGTGTGTGCAGGTACCCATAGGGCAGGGTGCTGTCGGTCTTGCCGTAGCTGCGCGAGGTGACCTGCACTTCGGGGTAGAACGCCCGTACCCGCCCCTTGGGCACGCGGCCGCGCGTCAGCCCAAGCAGCTGCTCCCGAATGAAGCCGGTGTTGCGATGATAGATCTCGGCGACATAGGCCCAGGCGGCCTGCGGGTCGGTGAACGCCTTCTGCGGCAAGCCCGGCGGAGTGATGGTGTCCATGCTTTTCTCGTTGGCAAGGCGATGCGAGGCACCGCTTTGCAGCCCATCCTTAGGGGCTTCGGAGTGCTTCGGCAATCGGCGTACCTTACCGTCTGTTCATCTACTTCACCTTCCGGTGAAGGCACTTTTCATGCCGCAAAGGACACCCATCTTAGTGGGGAGTTCATCGGACTACTGCAAACGACCCATGCACCGGTGAACGCAGGAGAAGTTGCCCGCCGCTGCCCCCAAGCCCTCAACAGTGCGGCCGGCGCTTCTCAGGGCCACGAACCAGAGATGGTTCGTGGCCCTCTTATTTTGTGCCGATGACGGCGCGATGTCAGACGACACGCGGGCGATGTCAGATGACACGCCGGCGATGTCAGTCGACGCGACGCGCGGTGATCTGGGTCGGGCGTTCGCTCGAGACCGACGGCGTGTAGGTGCAGCGCAGCGTCTGCAGCACCGGCAGGTCCGGCACGATGATCCGGGCGAGGAAGGCCGGCAGCAGGTTGCCGCCGCGGCACGTCATGCGATCGGCGCTCCAGGCTACGCCGTTACCGCACGAGGTGCGCTTGAGCTGGATATTGATGTCGCGCCCCCTGGCATTCCAGGTCAGGCGGCCGTCGCACCGCACGCCACCGCCCCGCACGGTATAGGTACCGCGCTGCTCGAGGCAGAAGGTCATGCGATAGGGACCGTAGAGGCGCTGCTGCACCTGGTAGCAGCCGGTGAACAGGGCGCCGCCGGGAACGTCCGGCACGATCACCCGGGTCTCCATGTCCTGGGCATAGGTCGGGGTCAGAACGGCCAGCACGATCAGCAGGCCGGCAGCCAGTCCGGCAAGATATCGAATGACGCTCATGAGACTTCTCCAATGCGCTGCCGGAGATCGGCAACGTCCGCGGTTGCGAGGCTAACACCTTGAAACCGAGGACAATATGACCGACACGCTCACATTGCTTCAATGCTTACCGAAAGGTTCGCGTATCTGCGCGTAGCCGGCCTCGTGACCGTCACCGGTTACGGCAGAGCAATGTCCTCGGGTTGCGAGCGGTCGAATACGCGGATCGGGTTCACTTCGCCGTCGTAGGAAGCATCGACGTCGTAGGTGACGAGCTGGTACTCGCCGTCGGTCAGCGACCACACGCCGGTACTTGAGGCGTCGCCTATGCCGCGCCAGTAGCCAGTCGCCGCGATTGTCCCGGATTTGGCGTCAACTTCTGCATTGGTGACGAGAAAGCTTGCCGTCATGCCGGTAAGCTCGAGCTTGAGCAGCTTGCCGTCGCCGTCGGCGGCCGCCTCGTCGTAGCTCGGCTTGACACTGGGCGAGGGCAGGCTCAGCGGCTGCAGCCCATCGATCTCGTCCCAGCCGTAGAACACCGAGCTGAAATTGTAGGCGCCGCCGTTGCAGTTGAACTGATAGAGCCGGAACTTGCGCGCCGGCGCGTCCGGCTCGTCGTAGCTGCCCTTGTAGCTCAGGTCGAACACCTGCGGTTCGGTGCCGCCATAACCGCCGTCGATGGCCGCG
>JAEUMC010000278.1 GCA_016793415.1 Devosia sp.
GGCGAAGCGGGCCAGCACCCGCGTCGCGCCACGCAGCTCGAGGTTGGCGCGCCAGACATCGGGCCAGCGGCCGGTGATGGTGACGCCGCCCTCGACCTGCCTGGGATTGGCAAACCCCAGCGCCGCCGCCTCGGCGCGCAAAACTGCCTCGAGCCCCGGTGTGGCGACGAGGAAGATCTCGAACGGCGCGTTCGGATCGAACTCGCGCGGTGGGGCATCGGGAAGCTGCGACATGGCGCTGCTGTAGTCGATTTCCACCTGACAGGCCAGTTCATGGGCCGTTCAGCGGCTCACGCCTAGATCGGCCGCCCATGGCGCTGAGCGCCTTCCCGATCCGGGAGAAGAAAGATGAAGATGAAAGACCTGTTTTCGAAGCTCCGTAGCCGTTCGCCCAGGCCCCAGGCCCGCGACTGGTCCACCAGCTGGACGCCGCGTGACTGGGCCGACCTGCCCACGCACCACCCGCGCCGCGAAGACGACGCGCTCTGAGACAGCCATGAGCCTCGCCGCGCCCATCGTGATCCGACCGGCGCGGCTGGGCGATGCCTTGGCGATTGCCGCGCTGCACCATGTCGCGGTGCACAAGCTGGCGGCGCCGTTCTATCCGCGCGAAGTGCTGGAGCACTGGAGCCCGCCGGTGACGCTCACCGGCGCCGAACGGCGCTATCGCGAGACCCAGGAAGATGGCGGCCTGACGCTGCTCGCCGAGCACGACGGCGGCCTTGCCGGCTTCGGCGTCGTCATCCCGGAGGCCGGCGAGATCGCCGCCTGCTACGTGGCGCCGGAACTGAGCCGTCGCGGCATCGGCCGCACCCTGCTCGGCGCCATGGAAGCGACGGTGAGCGCGCATGGCGTGCACGAAATCAACGTGCGCGCCTCGCTCAATTCCAAGAGCTTCTATTCGGCCTTCGGCTACCACGTCAGCGGCCGCGGCGAGTACCGCTTCGAGGACGGCACCGTGATGGTGGTGGCGTTCATGCGCAAGGACAACTCGCCGATCGTGTGAGGGGTGTCAGTTCGCACCGGCCCGCCTCCCTCCCCCTTGAGGGGAGGGATTGAGGGAGGGGGTGGTGCAGTGATCCCCGATGGACCCCCACCCCCAGCCCCACCCCGCAAGGGGGAGGGGAGCGAAGGGCCGGTGCGGGACGCCGCAAACCTATTCACCCAGCCGCGCCGTACAGGTCTTGCCGTGGCAGCCGAGGTCGACCTGCAGGTGGTCGCGGTGCTCGGCATTGGCTTCCGGCCCGAGCACCGTGGTGAAGTGGGCGCAGGCGGCATCGTGGGCGAAGCGCAAGAGCCGCCCTTCCGATGAGAGCGCATCGGCCCAACCGCCCTCGACGGTAACGAAGCGGCCGTCCTCGAGCTTGAAGCCGACCACGTCGAGCGCATCGGCAAAGGCATGGAAGCTCAGGTTGCCGGAGCTGGAATTGTTGACGTTGCGGCACATGTAGGAGGTGCCGACCACCACTTCGGCGATCCGCGTATTGTCCCGGGCCATCAGGTAGCTGTCGATGGATTCGATCCAGGCCGGCAGGGCCGAGGCGATACCGCAATCGGTTTCGACACCGCCCGCCACCGGCACCATGCGGCCATTGGCGAGGACGCCGGTCACCGAAAGCGGCGATTGGGTGCCGCACTGCCTGTCCTCGATCGGCGGCAGCGCCTTGGCCTCGACCTTGCCGAGCAGCACGGCCGGACAGGCGGTCTGATAGACGCGCGGCGGAGCGGTGGGTTCGGCGGGTTCCGCCGCGTGCTCGCCCGGCGGCAGCGGCGGGCCGATCGGGTCGGCGCTCTCCGGCTTGTCGGCGGGCTGTTCGGGCGTCGCCGCCGGGCGATGGCGGGGCAACTTCACCGCTGGTTCTGACGACAGTTCCGCCGGCCTCGGCTTGGGCAGCGGCACGGCCGCGTCACCGCCGTCTTGCGCCAGGGCGGCAAAGCTCATGGTCGCAAAGAGGCAGGCGAGGATGAAACGCATGCCTCTCGAACGCGGCGACCCCGCCTCAGGTTGCGCGGTCGATCCTGAGGGTGAAGCAGTTATTGGTGGCCGAACGCATATGCAC
>JAEUMC010000279.1 GCA_016793415.1 Devosia sp.
GACGAGAGCGAGAAACATAGAGGGCACGGCGGTTATCGGGAGGGCGGCGAGACCCACTTCCGGGTTCGGATCGCCTCCCCCATGTTCACCGGCCAGTCACGTCTCGCACAGCATCGTGCCGTGATGGAGGCGCTGGACGCCGAACTCAAGGCCGGCGTTCATGCCCTGGCGGTAGAGGTTGTCGCCTCCACAGCCTGAACTTCGCTGATCATCTGGATGCGGCACATATGGGTGCCGCGAGTGCCGGCTGCAACCGCCGCGGCGCTTTGCGGCCAAAGCCGGGCGAAGCCGTGGCAGGCTGCCGCTTTGTCTCCGAACTATCGCCCAAGGCGTTGCCTAGCACTCATGTCTGCAGACAGACTGGAGGGCGACATGTCCACTTTGAAGACGGCGGTCCTCGCGGCCGCCTTTGCGCTGTGCGCAGTGCCTGGGGCCTTCGCCGCGGGCAGCAGCCTGCAGCTGATCATCGGGGGCGAGGCCTATGACGGGCCGCCCAAGTTCGAGGTGACGTTCGACGGCAAGGTGCTGGGCGAGGGCGCAGTGAACGCCGCCATCGACACCGCGACGGCGGGTCGTTTCGCCGATGCCGCCGACAAGACGCCCTATGTCCAGAGCTTCTCCTTCGACATCCCCGACGACCTGTTCAAGCCCGGTGGCGAAGTGCGCGTGCGGTTGGTCAATGAGGCCTATGGCGGCGACGGCTCGAACCGCGACCGCAACCTGTATCTCGCGGCCGTGGCGGTGAATGGCCGCGCGGTGACGGTGTCCGGCCTTTCGACACAGGGCACCACCGCCAATACCGAGAATGAACTGCTGGGCGAGTTCCTGGTGCTCAAGGATGGCAATGTCGAAGGCGTGTCACGGGCGCCGACCGGCGGCTGGCCACTGCCCGATGCCACCATTGCTGCGGCACAGCCGACGACCCAGCCGGTGACCACGGAAGTCGCGGCGGTGGCGGAGGAGCCAGCCGCGGTTCCGGCGGTAAAGGCGCAGGCCGCGGTCACGGCGCTGAAGCTGCCGGAGGCGGCCGAGGGCGACAAGCCGGTGGCGAGCGCCAGCCTCGCCTCGGCGGCGCCGGCCGCGGCCAGCGCCAGCTGCAACCGCGATGAACTCTACAACGTGGTCGGCTTCAACGAGAGTTCGAACGACCTGACGCCCAAGCTGATGGAACGGCTCGATCAGATCGTCGCCGATATCGGCGAGCAGAAATGCAAGGTGCTGGTCACCGGCTATTCGAGCCGCGCCGGCAACCATGCCACCAACGCGCTGTTCGCCATCGAGCGGGCGCAGAATGTCCTCGCCTACCTCAAGCAGGCGGGGCTCAAGTTCGAAAAGGTCTCGGCCACCGGCGCCGGCGCCACCGAGCAGTTCGGCGACACGTTCTATGCCAACCGTCGGGTGGTGATCTCGGTCGCGCCGTAGCTGGCGGCAGACCGCCGGCGGCGATGGTTGCCGACCCCCACCCCTGTCCCCTCCCCCTAAACTGGGGAAGGAGACCCTCACACCAGTATCGACACCATCGTCTCCCTCCCCTTCTTAGGGGGAGGGATCAAGGGTGGGGGGCAGTCAGCACCGGGCGTGAGGGTGTCCCCAGCCAAGATGAGTTCAAGCCTTGTCGGCCAGCTGCTGCAGCCGCTCGGCGAGGTTATTGAGCTCCCAGTCACGTGCCAGTGCCGCAGCTTTGCCCCAGGTTGGTTTGGCGTCGGGGACCGGCGGCAGCGGCGCATCGGTCACCATGGTGGCGATGCGTTTGTAGAGCCTCAGGTCATCAGCCTGGGCGGGGAAGCGGTTGTCGGCGATCATCGCCTCGAGATTTGGGTAGCGCTGCAGGAGGCTCGCCGCGGTTGCCTCGCCGACGCCCTTGGCGCCGGGGATCTTGTCGGAGGGGTCGCCGCGCAGCGCGATGAAGTCGGGCACCTGCCGCGGCTCCACCTTGTAGCGCTCGCGTACGCCCGCCGGGTCGATGCGGGCGATCTCGCCGCCCTTGATCGGGGCGAGGATCGTGGTTCGGTCCGAGGCGAGCTGGTAGGCGTCGCGATCGCTGGTGGCGACCAGCGCCTTGCCGCCGGCCTGCTCTTCCATCGCTACGGCAGTGGCGAGAAAATCGTCGGCCTCGAAGCGGCCGGCCTTGCCGAAAACGAAGCCGCAGGCGCTGACGATCTGAGGCAGCACCTCGAGCTGTTCGACGATCTCGTCTTCGAAGATGCGGCCGCCCTGATAGGGGGCAAACTCGAGGGCTCGCCAGTTGGGCTCGGCCAGCGTGTCCCAGCCGACCACCACGGCGCGCGGCTGCTCGGCTTCGTAGAGCCGGATCAGGTAGTTGGTGAAGCCGACAATGGCGCCGCCGCCACGGTCGCCGGCCCGGCGAACCGTCTTGGGCAAGGCGTGATAGGCGCGGTGGGCGAACGAGTCGCCGTCGATGACGAG
>JAEUMC010000434.1 GCA_016793415.1 Devosia sp.
CCTTCCGGAACTCGCTTCGGTTCGCTCTCGAGGCCGAGGGGTACGACGTGACGGCAGCGGCCTCGCTGCAAGCGACGGACCAGCCGGCATCTTCCTTTGACTGCGTCGTGCTCGACCATCACGCCATCGATGGTGCCGCCAGCGACGACACCAGGTTGCTTGCTGCATCAGCACCGGTGGTGCTTCTGGCCAATAGCGCGGCCCATCCGCTCGCTGCCTTGAGTTTTCGAACGCTTACCAAACCGACCCTGGGGCCGGCGTTGTCGGACGCCGTGAGGGCGGCGATCGCCGCGCGGGATGCCACCTAGTAGAATCCCTAGTACACCGACCGGAATTTCGCAGTGCCATCGGGTGAGCGAAGCTCGGACATCCCAGATTGAGGTGTCGAGATGACCAGCGAGCCGATGTTCCTTTCCAGCGCAACTTCTGCAGCGTCGCGGCAGGGACTTGAACTGAGCCCAGCTCTCGTGGCGCGGGCTGAGGCCGGCCCGGTGGCGTTCTATCCGACCGACGCGATGATCTTCGCGCAGGGGGACAAGGCCGGGGCGGTCTATCTGGTCGAGTTCGGCACCGTGCGCCTCTGCCGGGTGACCAGCGATGGCCGGCGCCAGATCAACAGCTTCCACTTCGCCGGCGACGTCTTCGGCTTTGAGGCCGGCGATGAGCGTCAGTGCTATGCCGAGAGCGTCGATGGCGCCGGCATACGGCTCGTGCACACCGATGCGTCGGGCGTGCCGCCACATCGGCTGCTGCAGCTTGCCCTCACCAGCTTTGCCAGCGCCCAGCATCACCTGCTTCGGCTGGGACGGATGAATGCGGTCGAGAAGCTGGCGTCCTTCCTCCTCGACCTGCTCGATCGGCAGGAGTCGGACGGCGTCGTCGCCCTGCAGATGCAGCGTTGCGACATTGCCGACTATCTCGGGCTCACCTTCGAAACCGTCTCGCGCGTGCTGCGCAGCCTCAAGGACGGCGGGATCATCAGGGTCCCCTCGATCGACCGCGTCGAGATCGTCGATGCCGCGGCACTGGCTGCGCTGAGCGACTGACCGTCGGGCCCGATCACTCGGGCCTGACGGCAATGACCTGGAACGTGTGCATCCGGCCGTCATCCTCGCGCACCGATACATATTCGCCAGGCACGAAGCTCTCCTGGGTAAGACGGAACCCCACCTCGTCATCGAAATCGCTGCGGTCGTCGTAGTCGAAACTCAACCGACCGCCCGGACCGCGACGGATCCGGCCGTGTTGATCATCCTCACCCGGCCGGAAGCGGCGGACGCGGCAGGCGCCGCGCACCTTGTCCCAGGCCGCCAGGTCGATCCGTCCCTCTTCGGTCAGGGGGAGGTAGAGATGGTATCCGTGGTTGCGATCGCCATGCGGGTGCTCCGGCTCGCGGGCAAGCTCGAGGGTGATGTGGGAAATCCTGGGCATTGCTGTTTTGCTCCGTTGAACGGACTTCCAGTGAACAGCATCGGCGCGCCTCGCCGTTGAGCTAGATCAAGCGACGCCCGCGAGCTCGGTTGAGCCAGGTCAAGGCGCCCTTCCGCTGCATCGGCTTCAGTGGCTCATCCGAACTTCAGGGAGCTGGCAATGAGCTATGATTTTGAAGGTAAAGTCGCCGTGGTCACCGGCGCGGCGTCGGGAATCGGGGCGGCGATCGCGCGCGCGCTGGCCGCCGATGGCGCCAAGGTGTTGGTGGCAGATCTCGATCCGCAAGGCGCGGAGGACGTCGCCCGCGCTATCCAGGCATCGGGCGGCACGGCCCGGGCACTCGAGGTTAATGTTGCCGACGCCGTTGAGGTGCAGGCAATGGTCGAGGCCGCCAGATCGGCTTTCGGCGGCTTGCACCTGGCCGTCAACAATGCCGGCATTGGTGGGCCGGCCGCTACCACGGGAGAGTATCCGCTCGACGGCTGGCAGCGGGTCATCGACGTCAATCTCAACGGCGTCTTCTACGGCATGCGCTACCAGTTGCCGGCCATCGTCGCATCCGGGGGAGGCGCCATCGTCAACATGGCCTCGATTCTGGGCAGCGTCGGCTTTGCCACAGCCTCGGCCTATGTGGCCGCCAAACATGCGGTGGTCGGACTGACCAAGGTTGCAGCGATCGAGTACGCCAAGTACGGTGTCCGCATCAATGCCATCGGCCCCGGCTTCATCGATACGCCGTTGTTGTCCAAACATCTCGACGAGGCGGCGCTCACCGTCATCCGCGGCCTGCATCCGGTCGGACGGCTTGGAACCTCAGAGGAGGTGGCAGCGCTCACCGCTTTTCTGCTCTCGGACGAGGCCTCCTTCATCACCGGAAGCTATCATCTCGTCGATGGCGGCTACGTGGCGCAATAATGCAGGAGGGCCGGATCACTCCGGCCCTCATCTCGCTCACCCGTTGGACGGCGGCGTGGTGTCCGGTTCGGTGGCAGGCGGCGGGCCGGGCGGCTCGATCCGCACTATCACCAGTTTCACCTTGACCAGCAGGCCGGCGATAGCGGCGATGACCGCCACCCAGGGCGCTGCGAGCGCCACCACGCCGCCTGCGACGGCGCCCGCGGTCAGCGGTACCGACAGGTAGACGTCGCCCTGTTCGGAGCGGATCTCCAGCTTTCGCACGTTTCCTTCCGCCAGCAGGCGATTGACTTCGTCGACCAGATGCTGTCCCGCCACCTCGATTTCTTCGGTGAACGTCTTCCAGCTGCTCTTGGCTTCCTCGTTCATGAACAACCTCCGTTGCTAACGCCGGCAGCATGCCGGTTCCCGCAGCAGGCGCCTTGATCCTGCTCAAGCAGCGTCGAGGGCAGTTCCTGCGTCTTCGAGAAACGCTTCAATGGCGGCATCGACAAAACCGGGGCGCTCCATCGGCAACAGATGTGAGGCCTGCGGCACCAGCCGGGCATCGACATTGGGGATCAGCAGCCGGGCCCGATCGAGCGCGGCGGTCGGGCTGTAGAGCCGTTCATCTTCGCCGATCAGGATCAGGGCCGGCGCCCGGATCGACGTCAGTTCATCGTCGGACAGCGACGTGGGGAACAGGACGTGCGTGCGCACGTGCGCCGAGACGGCGTCCATGAGGGCGACGAAGGTTTCATCCAGCTCGTAGCCGCGATGCACCTGCGCCTCGAGCACGCGGCGCGCCGATGGACGGAACGGCAGAGTTTCGGCGAGTCGAAGGAACAGGCGGGCGTACCAATGGAAGGGGTAAAGGCCCGAGGCCGGCGCCAGCAGAATGATCGGGCCGACGGCGGCCGGGCGATTGATTGCCAGTTGCAGGGTCAGCCAGGCCCCGTATGAGTGACCAGCGACCGCCGGCCGGGTGAGCCCAAGGGCGTCGAAGCACTCTGCCAGCCAATCGGCATAATCGGCGCCCGAACGCGGCATCCTGATCAACGTGCTGCGACCGGCGTCGCCGACTACGTCGACGGCCAAGACCCGATGGTGACGGCACAGCATGCCCACGATCGGGAACCAGGCCGTCGCGCTGACCGCAACCGGCGGCAGCAGGACCAGCGGGGGCAGTCCGGGATCCCCGACCTCGATGACATTGGTGCTCCCCAGCCCGGTGTCGAAGCTGCGCAGTGTCGGCCGCGGCCAGCGCCGCAGCATCTCGTCATAAGCGCCAAGATACGCCGCTCGGTCTGCCGGGGTTCGGAAAATGCTCGGCATAGGGGCCTCCCTGTCCTGGTCGGTTGTCGAGCATGGTCGCGCCAATCTGCGGGCAGTCGTTTGACCTCGGTCAAATCGAGCCCCCGCGGCCGGGCCTACAACCGGGCGACAGAATGCAGGAGGGGCAGGTGACACCCAACCAGACCACTACGCCGGATCGTTCGATGCCTGCCGTTCCAGCCCCGGTGCACGTCACCGACTACCAGGGGCGACCAATCGTCTACGTGGTCCGCTTCTGCGGGACCGAGGAATCCTCGGTCGCTTCGGCCATCAGGCAGGCAATCGGTGTGCTCGACAACTTCCTGCACAGGCAGGATGCAGATGAGCCTCGTGAACTTGTTGTCGTCTATCGCAACAGGCTGCCGGGTGCCGTTACCTTGCAGGTGGGGTTCCCGGTGGCCCAGCGCATCGCCGATGCTGCTGCTGGTGAGGTGTTCGCGGGGCTGACGCCAGCTGGTCCGATGATCGAGATGCTGCCGGGTGGCGACCTCGAAGCGGTTCTCGGTGTGGGCGAACAACTGCCCGAAGGTCACACCTCGTTCAGTTGGCAGAGCTTTCCTGCTGCCGACTTCCGGCCGTGGCGGACGCATCCGTCGGCCCCGGTTCTGGTGCCGGCTGAGTTCGGTGGTCCCACCAGCCGGCCCGAGCCCTCGTGATTGCATGGAGGTCTGAATGCACGCCCTTGCCAGACTGCTCGCCATCTTGCTGCTCTTCCTGCCGGCCCAGGCGTCGGCACAGGAGGGTGGCCGCCTCACCTTCGGGGGTGATCAGTTCACCGCCGGGCAGTCGGCCCAGGTCGATGCTGCCGTAGCGCGAGACGTGTTCGCCGCAGGATATGATGTTGCGGTCCGCGCCCCGGTCGGCGGTGATGCCCATCTTGCCGGTTTCAACGTCTCGCAGGTGTCTGATGTGGCGGGCGATGTCTATGCAGCGGGTTTCACGGTCTCGGTCACCGGCAAGGTTGGCGGGGACGTTACCGCCATGGGCAATTCGGTATCGGTGGCCTCGCCGCAGTCGGTAGCCGGTAACCTTCGCATCGTCGGCCAGACCGTTACAGTGTCGTCGGGGGTCGAGGGGTCGGCCCTGATCGCCGGCCAGACGGCGACGCTCGGCTCGGCGGTGAAGGGGGACCTGAGCTTCGTCGGCGAGAATCTGGCGTTCGGTCCGGGCGCCCGGGTCGATGGCACGGTGACGATACGTGCACCGCGGCAGATCGCCGTGCCGGCGTCGGTGGCTGCCGCCGACCGTGTGAGGTTCGAGCAACTGGTTGCTCCCGACTATGCCTCCGAAGCGGGCAAGACTGCCGAGCATGCGGTGCGCAGCGTCTGGCCGGCAGTGTGGGGAGTAGGACTGTGGTGGCTGATGCTGTTCGTCATCGGCGTCCTCGTCATCACCCTGTTGCCACGGCTGGCCCAGTCGCTGCAGTCGACCGGGACGACACGCCCGTTCCGTCGCATCGCAGCGGGGCTGGTGATGTTCGCCGCCGTCATCGGTCTGGTACCGGTCCTGGTACTGACCATCTTCGGCATTTTCCTTGTGCCGTTCGCACTGGTGTTCGTCGCACTGGCATGTGCCTTGGCCTATCTGACCGGGACCTACCTTCTGGGCGTTCGCGTTGCCCGCGCGCTGGTTTCCGTCGAGAGCAACCTCAAGCGGCTCGGCGTTCTCGCGGTTTCGATCGTGGTGATGGGTCTGCTGGGGATGATCCCAGTCCTAGGCTGGCTGTCCACCCTGGTGCTGCTCTGCTTCGGCTTCGGCGCCATCACGGCCGTCGTCATGCGCCGGCTGGCTGCATCGGATCGGCC
>JAEUMC010000330.1 GCA_016793415.1 Devosia sp.
GACGAGAAGGCGCTGACCGAAAAGCTGCAGGTGAGCCGGACGCCGTTCCGCGAGGCGCTGGGCACGCTGAGCAAGGAAGGGCTGATCGAGATCAAGCCGTATCGCGGCTTCTTCGTCAGGAGCTTCTCGAGGAAGGAAACCGAGGACCTCTACGAGCTCAGGAAGACCCTCGAGTGCTTTGCGGTCGAACTCGCCGTGCCGCAGATGAGCGACCGGCATATCGCCAATTTCGAGCGCATCCTCGACGAAGCGGTGGCGGCGCTGAAGGCCGACGACATGGTGGCCTACGGCCAGGCCGACCGCGAGTTCCACGAAACCATTGCCGAGCTCTCCGGCAATGCGGCGCTGATCGAGACGCTCAGCCGGCTGGCGCTGCAGATCCAGATCGGCCGCACCATCGCCAATGAGAGCCACACCTTTGCCGAGGACGCGGCGCGTGAGCGCGACGACATCCTCGCTGCCTTCCGCCGCCGCGACATCAAGACCGCGGCGGCGCTGATGCACGCCCACATTTCCGATGTGCAGCGCACCGTGCTGGCGCGCTTCGAGGAGGTGAAGCCGGCCAAACGCTAGGAGCAGGACTGCTCCAGCCTAGACGAGGACGCCGGCGAACCGGCGCGACACCAAGAGGAGGACCACCATGTTGAGACGAACCCTGATGGCTTCGGCCGCAGTTTTTGCCGCCGCCGGACTGCTCGCCGTGCCCAGCTTCGCCCAGGCGCAGACCCTGACGGTCTGGGCCACCGACCAACTCGCCGACCCGCTGGTCGCCGAGGTGTGGAACAAGCTGAAAGCCGATTTCGAGGCCGCCAATCCCGGCGTCACCGTCGAGTACATGCCCCCCACCGGCACCATTTCGAACGGCGCCGTGCAGGCGGCCATCCAGTCCGATGCCGGGCCGGACGTGCTGCTCACCAATTCGGGCATCGGCCGCGTCACCACGGTGGTCAATGCCAAGCTGATCCAGCCGCTGACCGCGCACTATTCCGATATGGGCTGGAAGGACAAGATCTTCCCCTGGCTCTACGACATCCTCGGCAGCCAGTTCGGTGGCGAGATCTATGAGGTGCCCGACGGGATCGATGCGATCGGGCTCTGGTACCACAAGGATCTGTTCGCCGAGAACGGCTGGAGCATAGGCGGCAGCTGGGCGGATTTCGAAGCGCTGCTGCAGAAGATCAAGGACAAGGGCCTCGAGCCGCTCGCCGTCGGTCCGCGCAACAATGCCAATGGCGGCCACCTGATGGGCAATTTCCTGCAGGCCGCGGCCGGCTCCGCCGTGATGGGCGAGGTGGTGAGCGGCAAGAAGGCATGGACCGATGCCGAGCCGTTGCTCGGGGCGCAGCGCGTCGGCGATTTCGCCAAGCGGGGTTACGTCAGCGCCCAGATGGCGGGGCTCGACCTCGAGGCGGCAACCCGGCTGTGGACCAACAAGCGCGCCGCCATCTTCTTCGGCGGACCGTGGTTCATCAATAATGCCAGGAAGAACGAGTACCCGATCGACAATATGGGTTTTGCCACCATCCCGAGCGATCTGAGCGGGGAGAGCAAGCCGACCGG
The DNA here is from genome assembly GCA_016793415.1 of Devosia sp. Taxonomy (GTDB): domain Bacteria; phylum Pseudomonadota; class Alphaproteobacteria; order Rhizobiales; family Devosiaceae; genus Devosia_A. The sequence goes on from JAEUMC010000330.1 coordinate 1,561, forward strand.
CGGCATCGGTTGGAGCTGGATGATCCCGGTGAGTTCCAAACAACCCGAACTCGCCGCCAAGTGGATCGACTACATCCTCTCCGACGAGGTGATGCGCTTCCGCGCCGAGCACAAGACCGGCACGCAGATCTCGCCGCGCGCCATGCCCGACCTCAACCCGGCGGTGCCTGTGATGGCCGAGGTGTTCGCGGCGTCGGCCAATGGCGTGGGCTTCAATCCGTCGGTCTACATGCCCGGCGCGGCGCTCGACACCTATTTCCAGGTGATCCAGGGGCTGATCGGCGGCCAGGTCTCGGCCGACGACGGCATGGCGCAGATCCAGGCGAAAATCCCGGCGCTGTGACGTGCTGACTGCAGCAGACGGCCCCCTCCCATCCTCCCCCATGAAGGGGGAGGTGCCCCGCCGGTGCGATTGGCACCATCTCGTCAAGCGCTCGACTCTTCACCTCCCC
>JAEUMC010000334.1 GCA_016793415.1 Devosia sp.
TACGAGAAGCTCGGCTTTGTGGTGCGAAAGCAGATCACATTTACGGTGGTAAGGCCGCGCTGAATAGGCGCCGACAAGCTGGCGCCGGCGCGGGCTGCCCCCCACCCTTGATCCCTCCCCGCAAGGGGGAGGGAGACGCAGACTGCGATGCCGGTGTGAGGGTCTCCCTCCCCCTTGCGGGGAGGGGACAGGGGTGGGGGTCGGCAACCACCAGCGGCGGCGATCAGCCAGCCTCTTAGAACGACCACTCCCGCGCCTTGCCGACGAGGAAGTCGCGGAAGACGCCGACGCGCTTGGAGTTCTTCAGTGCCGGCGGATAGACGAAATAGGCTTCGTAGGCCGGCAGCTCGATGCCTTCGAGCACGCGCCGCAAGTTGGTTTCGCCCTCGGTGACGTAGTCGGGCAGCATGGCGATGCCGATGCCGGCGCGGGCCGCCTGCATCATGCCGTAGATGGCGTTGACCTTCATCGAGGCGCGGCGCGGCGAGGAATCCGGGCGGCCGAGGCGTTCGAGATAGTTGATGTCGCCGAGATAGGAGGGCACCGGCTCGCCGAACGAGATGATGCGGTGGCTGTCGAGATCCTCGACCGCCTGCGGCTCGCCGAACTCCTTGAGATATTGTTCGGAGGCATAGAAGTGGTTGTGCACGGTGAACAGCTTGCGCTGGATCATCTCGGACTGGTTCGGCCGATGCAGCCGGATGGCGACGTCGGCCTCGCGCATGGCGAGATCGAGCTCGGCGTCGTTGAGCTTAATCTCGATCTGAATTTCCGGATAAAGGATCAGGAATTCGTGGATGCGCGACGATAGCCAGGTCGAACCGATACCCACCGTGGTGGTGACGAGCAGGGGGCCGGTCGGCACCTCCTGGCTCTCGGACATCTGGGTTTCGACCTGCTGCAGTTCCCAGTGCATGCGGTGCGCGGTGCGGAAAAGCTGCTCGCCGACCTCGGTCAGGACCAGGCCGCGGGCGTGGCGGATGAAGAGTTTTAGCCCCAGATCCTCCTCAAGCGCCGAAATCTGCCGCGATACGGCAGACTGGCTCATGTTGAGCTTTTCAGCAGCGTGGGTGAAGGACCCGGATTCGGCGGCGGTGTGGAAGATGCGGAGCTTGTCCCAATCCAGCATCGGCTATTCCGCCGCTTCTGCAAGCTCGAGCGATGCCAGATATTCCTCCGCGTCGAGCGCCGCCATGCAGCCCATGCCGGCCGCGGTCACCGCCTGCCGGTAGACATCGTCGGTAACATCGCCGGCGGCGAACACGCCGGGGACATTGGTAGCGGTGCTGCCCGGCTGCACCTTCAGGTAGCCGCCCGGCTTCATGTCGAGCTTGCCCGAGAAGACCGAGGTCGCCGGCGAGTGGCCGATGGCGATGAACACGCCGTCGACGTTCTTTTCGGTGACGTGGCCGGTCTTGGTGTCGCGGATCTTCACGCCCTGCACGGAGCGCGGCATGTTCTGGCCGAACACTTCCTCGATCTCGGCGTTCCAGATCACCTCGACCTTGGGGTTCTTGAACAGGCGCTGCTGCAGGATGCGCTCGGCGCGGAACTCGCCGCGGCGGTGCACGACCGTCACCTTGGAGGCGAAGTTGGTGAGGAACAGCGCTTCCTCGACCGCGGTGTTGCCGCCGCCGACGACGATCACTTCCTTGCCCCGATAGAAGAAGCCGTCGCAGGTGGCGCAGGCGGAGACGCCAAAACCCTGGAACTTCTCTTCGGATTCAAGGCCGAGCCAGCGCGCCTGCGCGCCGGTGGCGACGATCACCGCGTCGGCGGTGTAGCGGGTGCCGCCATCGCCGATCAGCACGAACGGGCGCTTGTCGAAATCGACCTCGACGATGATGTCGTTGATCATCCTGGTGCCGACATGCTCGGCCTGCGCCTTCATCTGTTCCATGAGCCAGGGGCCCTGGATGACGTCGGCGAAGCCGGGATAGTTCTCGACATCGGTGGTGATGGTGAGCTGACCGCCGGGCTGGATGCCGGAGATCATGACCGGCTCGAGCATGGCGCGCGCCGCATAGATGGCCGCCGTGTAGCCGGCAGGACCCGATCCGATGATGACGACTTTGGCGTGCACCTTACGCTCCACTGACACTGAGACTTAAGCTCAAGACAAACAGGTAAGGACCAAAATAGGAGGTTCGGCGCGCACCTTTCAAGGGCACGACCATCGCCCGGAGGCGATGGAACGCGCGGACTCACCGAAAAGTCACAGCGGAGGGGCGCGGCAAAGCGCCCTACCGGAAGCTAAACGAACTTCACGT
>JAEUMC010000355.1 GCA_016793415.1 Devosia sp.
TGGAAATACTCTCCACTCATGATGGCCCAACGGCCACGTGACGAAGGACGTTGAGCTAGTGCATCAGCAGGCTCCAGCCGATGCCGGCCGCCGCGCAGGCAGCCAGCACAGCCAGCATCGGTGCCTTGAAACGGAAGATCGCGACGACCGCTGCTGCGGCAAGCATGAGAGCCGGCCAACTGAGGCTCGCCGGCACCGGCACGTCCAGCGTCAGGCCGAAGCCCTGCCACACGATCACCTCGCGAAACAGCGTGTGGAGGGCAAACCAGGCGGCAAGGTTGGCGATGACGCCCACCACTGCCGCAGTGATCGCCGACAGCGCGCCCGTGAGCGCTCGGTTGTCGCGCAGTTGCTCGATGAACGGCGCTCCGAGGAATATCCACAGGAAGCAGGGAACGAACGTGACCCAGGTGGTGAGAATGGCTGCCAGGGTCGCCGCCAACATCGGATCTAGCCCGCCCGTTTGACGGTAAGCTCCCATGAAGCCGACGAACTGCACCACCATGATCAGCGGTCCCGGCGTCGTTTCGGCCATGCCGAGTCCATCGAGCATCTCGCCCGGCTGCAGCCAGCCATAGTGTTGCACGGCCTCCTGCGCGACATAGGCGAGCACCGCGTAGGCACCGCCGAACGTCACCACCGCCATCTGGCTGAAGAACACCGCGATCTGGCTGAACACATTGTCCGGCCCGAGCGTGATCAGCAGCGCCGCCACCGGCGTCAGCCATAACGCCAGCAAGACGCCGGAGATCGACAGCGACCATCTAAGGTTCGGGCGCGCATGGGCCGGCGTCGCTTCGCCGAACAAGGACTCCGCATCGGAGAGCACCGGCCCCTTGGCCGCGCCATGACCGCCGCCTGTCTTGAACAATGTCGATCCGCGGCTGCCGCCGACAAGCCCCACCAACCCGGCAACCACGATCACGATGGGGAACGGCACCCGGAACAGGAACAGCGCGAGGAACGCAGCGACCGCTACGCTGAGCATCGCCCAGTTCTTGAGCGCCCGCTTGCCGATACGGACGACTGCCTGCAGCACGATCGCCAGCACGGCCGCCTTGAGTCCGAAGAACAGCCCTGCGATCAGGCCCACACTGCCGAAGGTGGCATAGACGTAGCTCAGCGCCAGGATGGCGAGGAAGCCTGGAAGGATGAACAGCGCGCCGGCCACGAGCCCGCCAACCGTGCGGTGCATCAGCCAGCCGATGTAGACGGCAAGCTGCTGCGCCTCAGGCCCGGGCAGTAGCATGCAGTAGTTGAGCGCATGCAGGAACCGCTGCTCGCCAATCCAGCGCTTCTCGTCGACGATGATGCGGTGCATCACCGCGATCTGCCCGGCCGGACCTCCGAATGAGAGTGCCGCCACCCGCGCCCAGACCTTTACTGCTTCGCCGAAGGGAACAGCCGTGTTTGCTGCACCCGCTCTTGAGGATGAAGTCACGATATCGGCCATGCTCAGGTCCTCGGCTTGGCCGAAGGCCAGTCATGCGTCTCCTCGCTGGCGTCGCGGCACCAGCGATAGAGCGCGTCATAGATTGGCATTCCGGCCTCGAGCTGCTCCAGGTCATCGGCATACATGCGCGATAGTCCGAGCGAGACCGCGAGTAGGCCGGCCGCCTCGGGCTCCAGATCGAGTTGGGCGGTATCTGCAGCGCGCACAATGCGTGCAAGCCGCTTCAGAGGCTCAAGGCCGAGGCTGAACTCCTCGACCATGACGTCGAAGGTGCAGAGCTCGCCGCGATGGCTCCATTTCACGTTCTCCACGTCGAAGGGCGTTGCACCGAACCTATCCGCGACCGCCTCGACCTCCGCCGGAGCGACAAAGAGGAAGACCGCCTTTGGGTCGACGAACCGGCGGATCAACCATGGACACGCGATGCGATCGACCTTCGGGCGTGAGCGCGTGACCCACACCGTGCTACCCGCCGCACTAGGCTTGGGGACGGCGGCAACCGGCACCAGCGGAAGTCCTGCGTCGCGCCAACCCTCAAAACCGCCGTCCACGACCTCGGCTTCGGCACCGAAGTGCCGCAACCAGGCGGCGGCCCCCTCGGCCAGTTTCTTGCCCCTCTGGCACGACACCGCCACCGCCTGCCCACGGTAGGCGGGGGCCCATATCTGCGCGGTCGCGTAATCGAGATGCACCGAGGTTGGGATCAGCCGCGGATCGGCTGAGAGTGCCTCGCTCTCTCGAACATCGATGATGATTGGAGCTTTTGGAGTGCCGAGCAGTCGGGCAAGCTTTTCGGGCGCTATGGAAGCGAAAGATGGCATGACTATGCGTCCTCTGACGAGTTGTGGACGCGAAATCTTCAGCTGCCGCCTCGTGGGGAGTTCGCTTTCCCCATATCTTATCGTCTCAGACAGCGTGCACTCAGTCAACGGATGTGCCGCATCCAGGATGCGTCAACCCCAATGGCCGGTTTGGGCCAATGGCTGCAATGCGTTCGTGACCAAACCAGCAACCGTAGTTTTCGCAACGGCGAGGCCGGTCCTCTTAGGCGCATGCCCTTGGCGCTTGCATGGACACGCCGCGGCCGCTCGAAAAGATCGCCGGTGTCGTAGATATCGCCGTCGTTGAGTTTGATGTCGAGCGCAACGATGTTGAGCTGATCCAGCTGTTCGAGGCTAGTGTCATCGCGTCGGCATTGCTAAGAGGCGAAAACCACCACATTCGCGCCCGCCTTGGTAAACGCCTAGGCTAGTCCAATCCTCCCAGGCCCGATGGGCCTCAAGGTGCAGGTCGGAGGAACTCATAAGTGACTAACGCAGGCTGATGACACGCTAGCCCCTGACCGTCCTCGCCAATCTCAACGCTGAAAAGACTTCACGACGCGGTCAATGATCGGTTCGACCGCCTCCTGATCGCGGGAGTGCCAGA
>JAEUMC010000384.1 GCA_016793415.1 Devosia sp.
GGAACGGCTGGGCCAGCGGATCGCCGCCAGCGCCCTGGCGGCAACGCTGCACCGGCTCGACGGCGGCATCTCCGCCGCGGCCGAGGCGATAGAGCTCGATTTCGAGCGGAACGAAACGGCGCCATTACCGGTGCTGGCAGCCGAATGGCGCGGCAAGGCGACCGAGTCGGACCCGGCCTGGGCGACGCTCTATGACTGCTGGGCGGACTGGGCCGGAACGATCGCGCTACAGCCGCTGACGCCGTGGACTGGCAAGGTGACGGTGCTCGATTGGGCCGGCGCGCGGCTCAGCTTCATGCCCGGCGAGATGTTCGCGCAGTCGGCGCTGAACGTACGCGGCGACGCAATGCGGGTGCACTTCGTCAACGGCTTTGCCGATGGAGTGCCAGGGTACATCCCACCGGAGGCCGAGTATCCGTTCGGTGGATATGAGGTGCTGGAAGCGCATCGCTATTATGGCCTGCCGGCAGCATTTGCAGCAGGATCGGCGGAGCGACTCGAGGCAGCGGCGATCCGGCTGAATGCACAGTTGGATCGGTTGAGATCTTAAGCCTGCGGCCCGCACCATGCTCTGCGTGGTCCCTCCCCGCGCGCCGGGGACGGGTCGACCGAGAAATCCCGTTTGGAGCAGTGAATGAGCGTTCGTGTACTTGTCGCAGGTCTGGGCAATATGGGGCGCAGCCATGCGCTGGCCTATCATCGCCACCCCGGCTTCGAGATCGTCGGGCTGGTGAACCGACGCGTGCCCAAGCTCGAGGCCGAGTTGACCGGCTACAAGGTGCTGACCGACTATCAGGCGGCGCTCAAGGAGCTTAAGCCGGATCTCGTATCGATCAACACCTACACCGACACGCATGCCGATTACGCGGTGATGGCACTGGAACAGGGCGCGCACGTGTTTGTCGAGAAGCCGCTGGCGATGACTGTTGCGGACGCCGAACGGGTGGTCGCTGCCGCCAAGGCCAACGGGCGGAAGCTGGTGGTGGGCTATATCCTCAGGCACCATCCCAGCTGGATCCGCTTTATCGAAGAAGCTCGCAAGCTCGGTGGCCCCTACGCCTTCCGGCTCAACCTCAACCAGCAATCGAGCGGCGCCAACTGGCAGACGCACAAGACGCTGATGCAGACCACGTCGCCGATCGTCGACTGCGGCGTGCATTACGTCGACGTGATGTGCCAGATCACCGACGCCAAACCTTTGGAGGTGCGCGGCATGGGAGTGCGGCTCTCGGACGAGATCGCGCCGGACATGTACAATTACGGCGCCCTGCAGGTGCTATTCGAGGACGGCTCTCGCGGCTGGTACGAGGCGGCGTGGGGACCGATGGTCTCGGAGAATGCCTTCTTCATCAAGGACGTGATGACGCCGAACGGCGCGGTGTCGATCGTCATGGATCCGGGTGCGAAGTCCGACGACCTCGATACGCACACCCGAACCGATCAGATCCGGGTGCATCGGGCGGCGCTCAAGGCCGATGGGACGTTCGCCAATGCCGATGAGCACATCTCGATGCAGGGCGAGCCGCACCACGATGCGCTCTGTGCCCGCGAGCAGGATTTCGTCTACCGGGCGATTGTCGAAGATCTCGACCTCGGCCGCCACATGAACGATGCGGTACAGTCGCTCAGGATCTGTATCGCAGCCGACGAGAGCATTCGGAGCGGCATGGCCGTTCAGCTCTGACCGGCGCTCTCGACTGGCCGGGCCCGTCGATCGAACATGCGGCCCCAGGCGACGACGCCGACCCAGGGAAGGACAACGCCCAGAATGGTGTAGAGCCACCAGGTCGAACCCAACTGGTACTTGCTATATACGTCGGTGATCTCGCCAAACGTCATCAGGCCGACGCCGACGAAGCCGAAATTGACG
>JAEUMC010000417.1 GCA_016793415.1 Devosia sp.
ACCGCGACGACAAGCATCCCCAGCTTGCGGACTTGCGCGAATCCGGCTCCATCGAACAGGACGCCGACGTGGTGCTCTTTGTGTATCGCGAGGAATATTACCTCAAGAACAAGGAGCCCAAGGAGGGGACGCCGGAACACATGGCGTGGCAGGGCGAGATGGAACAGGTGCACGGCAAGGCCGAAGTGATCATCGGCAAGCAGCGCCACGGCCCCACGGGTACCGTGCAGCTGAGCTTTGAGGCGCAGTACACGCGCTTCGGCAACCTGGCGCGCGCCGAGTACCTGCCCGAAAGGATGGAATAGTGATGGCGGCACCGGCCATTGCGACCGGCTACGGCGGGCGGCTGACGGTCGACCTGGGGGCGCTGAAGCGCAACTGGCAGGCGCTCGACCGGGTGAGCCGCGGCGCGCTGACCGGCGCCGTGGTGAAGGCCGACGCCTATGGCACCGGCATCGCCCAGGCCTCGCGCGCCTTCTATGAAGCCGGCGCCCGCTTCTTTTTTGCGGCGACACCCGACGAAGGCATCGCGGTGCGGGCGGCGTTGCCCGAGGACAGCCACATCTTCATTCTCTCCGGGCTCTATCCCGGTTCGGCGCCACTCTATGTGGGCGAGCGGCTGATGCCCTGCCTCGCTTCGATCCCGATGCTGGAGGAGTGGCTGCAGGCCTGCGCGGCTTCCAACCAGGCGCTGCCGGCGGCACTGCACTTCGATACCGGCATCAACCGGCTCGGCTTCCGGCTCAACGAGACCTCGATCGTCAAGCGGCTGATCGACTCGATCGGCTATGCGCCGCAGATGATCATGAGCCACCTCGCCTGCGCCGACACGCCGGCGCACGAGAAGAACCGCACGCAGCTGGCACTGTTCACCTCGGTGATGGCGCAGTTCCCGGGCATTCCGGCATCGCTGAGCAACTCGGCCGGGCTGATGAGCAACCGCGAGAACCACTTCCAGATGGTCCGCCCGGGTATCGCCCTCTATGGCGGTCGGGCCGTCGCCGGCCGGCGCAACCCGATGGCGCCGGTGGTGACGCTGGAAGCGCCGGTGCTGATGACCAAGGACGTCAAGACCGGCGAGACCGTCGGTTATGGGGCGCTGCAGACCATGTCGCGCGACAGTCGTCTGGCGATTGTCGCCATCGGCTATGCCGACGGCTTCTTCCGCTCGCTGAGCTCCTCCAACAACCACCGCGGCACCCATGTGGTGATCCAGGGCCAGCCCTGCCCCGTGGTTGGGCGGGTGTCGATGGACATGATCGGGGTCGACGTTACCGATCTGCCGCGCCCGCCGGCGCCGGGCGAGATGGTCGAGATCATCGGCAGGCAGGTGACCGTCGACGACCATGCCGACATCGCCAACACCATCGGCTACGAGGTGCTGACCAGCCTCAAGGGCCGCTACTCGCGCAACTACATCGAGAGTGCCGCGCCCGCGACGTGAGGCGCTGCATCCTGGAGTTGTCAATGATGGCTGACGGGGTGCGCGTGCTGATCACCGGGAATGGTGGATCCGGCAAGACCTGGCTGGGCCAGCGGCTGGCAGAACGCCTTTCGGTACCGCTGGTTCGGCTCGACGATCTCTATTGGGATGGCGCCTATGGCGGCAGGGAGCGGGACAGGCGGGTGGTGTTCGACGAGGTCGCCACACGCGCAGCCGAACCATCCTGGGTGATCGAGGGCGTCTACGGCTGGCTGCTGCCGGCTGCCCTGCCCCACGCCACCGAGTTCATCTTCCTCGATCTGCCGGTCGACGCCTGCCTCGACAACGTTCGCCGGCGCGGCAACCAGGGCAGCGGCGATGAAGCCGCGTTCGCGGCTCTGCTGGCCTGGGTGGCGGAGTATCCCAACCGGGAAAACTCCAACTCCCGGCTGACGCATCGGCGGCTCTGGGATGGCTTTGCGGGCAGCAGAGAAATCCTCCGCCACCGTGACGAACTGGACGCCTACCTCAACCGGCGGACCTCTGATCGGCCTGCCGGGGGCTGAACACGATCCGCGCGGTGAACCCGTCGTGCTGACCTGGGCGAGGCGAGATCAGCTCGAGCCGCCCGCCGACCTGCCGGACGATGCTGTCGACGATGGCGAGGCCCAGTCCCGAGCCAGGGGCCTCGGTGCTCCCCCGCTCGAACCGTCGCGCCAGTGCTACCAGCCGATCGGCTGGTACGGTCGGGCCGCCATTGCTCACCTCGACGGTCCCATCGCCGACCGTGATCGTGATGGTCTCGTCCGGCGCACCGTGCAGTTGCGCATTCTCGATCAGATTGCGCATGACGATGCCGAAGGCGTCGAGATCGAGTTGCGCCTCGAGGCGCGCGCCGGGAGCGACCGTCAGGGCAAGGCGGTGACCGAGGGGACGCTCCGCGTCGGCCGCAATCAACCGGACGGCCGGCAGCAAGTCGATCGGCGCAGGCAATCGCGCCACTCCCGCCTCGGCTCGTGACAGCGCCAGCAGCTTGGCGGCCAGCATCGACAGCCGGTGCAGAGATTCCTCGACCCGACGAGCCCGACCTTGTGCCTCCTGCCCGGCCAGTTCCTCGACGAGGCGCTGCGCCTGCGCCAGGCTGCCGGCGATCGGCGTGCGCAGCTCGTGGGCGCTATTTGCGGCCAAGGCGCGTTCTGCCTCGAAGGCAGCGCGCAGCCGCCGCAGCAGGCCGTCGATAGCGTCGGAGATCGGCTGCAGCTCTGCAGGGGCCTCGGCCATTGCCACCGGTTCGAGATTGGCGACATCGCGCCGCGCTACCTCCTCACCCAGTTGTCGCAGCGGACGCATGCCGCCGCCCACCGCCCAGCGGATGCCGAGAATCGATGCGGGGATCAGCAGCAGGAGCGGCAGGAGGATCGCCACGATGCTGCCCCGCAGGGCCTCGTTGCGCCGCTCCACGGACTCGGCGACCTGAACGTAGAGACCGGACCGTGGATCTCCTATGGTATAGATGCGCCACGGCGAGAGCGTGACAAAACCCTCGGCCAACGGGGCGGCGAAGGGCGCTTCGGGCGCGTCGTGCGAGCGCAAGCGTACGCCGCCGGCGTCGCGCACCTGGTACACGACATACTCGCCCCGGCCCGGCTCAGGCGGACCGGAGGGGTGACCCGCCCGATCATGATCGCCGTCACCGTCATCCATCAGACTGTCGACAGCGAGCGGCAGCACCCGCTCGGCCGTCTCGCGCAGTCCGCCATCCAGCGTGCGTTCCAGTTCGCCGCGGACGATGAGGATGGTGAACAGACCGCCGAGCAGCCAGAGCGCCGTCGCGCCGACGGTCAGCACTACGACGAGGCGGTGGGTAATGCTGGGACGGCTCACGGCGGCGCCAGACGGTAGCCGAGGCCCCGCACGGTGTGGATCACCCCGGCATCGAGCTTCTTGCGCAGTCGGCTGACATAAACCTCCACGGCATTGCTCTCGACTTCATCGCCGAAGCCGAACAGTGCATCCTCGAGCTGTACCTTGGAGACCAGCGTTCCCGGATGCTGGGCCAGCCGCTCCAGCACCGCCCATTCGCGGGCGGACAGCTCGACCGAGCGGCCCGCTACGGTCACCACCCGGCGTGGCGCATCGACTTCCAGCGGGCCGATCACCAGCAGCGGGTTGGGATTGCCGGCATAGCGGCGGCCGACGGCGCCCAGTCGGGCCAGAAGCTCGCCAAGGTCGAACGGCTTGATCAGGTAATCGTCGGCGCCGGCATTCAGCCCATCGATCCGCATGCTGAGCTGATCCATTGCTGTGGTGATGATGACCGGTGTGGTGTCGCCTCCGCGGCGCAACGAGCGCAGGAATTCGAGCCCGCGGCCGTCCGGCAGGTTGAGATCGAGCAGGATCACGTCATACGGCGTCGCGAAACGGGCCGCCTCGGCGGCGTCGAGGCGGCGGACCCAATCGGTCGCATGGCCGTTGGCGACCAGGTGGTCGCGGACGGCCTGCCCGAGCATGTCATCATCCTCCACCAGCAGCAGGCGCATTGCACGTCTCCGAACATGGCCCGCATGCCACAGCTTGCTGACACCAACCTTACGCAACCGGGGCCCTGCCGTCAGCACGATGTAAGCGAACCGGGCGAGACCGGTGGCGCCGGCGACAGGCCGGTGTCACCAAAGGAAGCCCGAATGAAGAAGATGCTCACCCTGGCGCTGCTCGCTGCAACGCTGACCATGCCGGCCGTTGCTGCCGACGTCTGCAACGTGCCCGTCGACAAGGCCCAGAGCAAGGATGCGCTCAAGGCCCAGCTCGAGAAGGACGGCTGGACGGTCAAGCAGATCAAGGACGACAAGGGGTGCTACGAGGCCTACGCCAGCAAGGCTGACGGCACGCGGATGGAAAACCTGTTCGATCCCGAAACCTTGAAGATGCTCGATGTCGAGGCCGACTGAGCCGGCGCGCAGGATCCTGGTGTGGGACCCGCTGGTGCGGGTCTTCCACTGGGGGCTGGCGGCCAGTATCGCTGTCGCCTGGCTGACGTCGGGTCATCCCAAGGGGCTGCACCAATGGGCCGGCTACGTGGCGGGAATGCTGATCGTCATCCGGCTGGGCTGGGGTTTGTTCGGTCCCGGGCATGCCCGGTTCCTGAGTTTCGTGCGCGGCCCGAGGGCGACGCTCACCTATCTGCGCGAGATCACGCGGGGCACCGAGCGACGGCATATCGGGCACAACCCGGCCGGTGGCGCGATGGTCGTGGCGTTGATCGCGACAGTTGCGGCACAGGTTATCGTCGGCTGGTTGCAGACCACCGACATGTTCTGGGGCGTCGAATGGATCGAGGTGCTGCATGCGGCCCTGGCGCGGCAGATTCTGGTGCTGGTGGCACTGCATCTGCTCGGCGTGCTGATCGCCAGCCTGCGCCATCGCGAGAACCTGCCACTGGCCATGATCACCGGCCTCAAGCGGGAAGCCCAGGGTGACGATGTGGCGTGAGGACGCGCCGGCCGTCACCCCTCCATGATCAGATCATGCAGCCCACCTGTGGTAACGCCCCCTTCGACGGGGAGGTTGATGCCGGTGATCCAGGCGGCATCGTTCGAGGCGAGGAAGGCCACTGCCGCGGCGATGTCCTCGGGCTCGCCGAGGCGGCCCAGCGGGTATTTTCGCGCGCGCTTGCCGCCATCGTCGGCGCGCACCGTCCAGTTGCGGGTGCGGATGGTGCCGGGGCTGATCAGGTTGAAGCGCACACCCTGGCTGCCGTAACGAGCGGCGAGGTTTTTCGTGAGAATCTCCAGCCCGGCCTTGGCAGCGGAATAGGCATAGCCGCCAAAGGCCCAGTCACCGTTGATCGATCCGATGCTGACGACATTGCTGCCCGGTCCGGCGGCAATCAGCGCCGGCAGCGCGGCGCGGACACAGCGGAAAACGCTGGTCAGGTTGACGTCGAGCTTCCGCTCGAACAGCTCGTCGGGAATTTCGCCCAGGGCCGGCTCGTTCCAATCGCCCCCGGCGGTGTTGACGAGGACGTTGAGCCTGCCGAAGCGGGTGATTGCGGCGGCGATGGAGGCATCGACCGCGTCGCGGCTGGTGAGATCGCAGGTGGTGGCGAAAGCCTGGGCACCGGTCGCGACGATCTCGGCTGCGACTGCCTCTGCTGCCGGCCCATCGATATCGGAAACCGCGATCGCGCCGCCCTCGGCTGCCAGGCGAAGCGCCGTGGCGCGGCCGATACCGTGCCCTCCACCGGTGACATAAATCGCCTGCCCTTCGAACCGCATGCCGCACTCCTCGGTCTTGAAAGACGGGCACCCTAACGGCGGTGGGGCGAGCCGACCACCCTGCTTCGACTTGACAGCCGGCTCGGCTTAATATTCAACGATAATGTTGATCAACATATTCGTTGAATATAGGGAGCGCGTCATGTCGCAGAAGCAGCCGACCTTCACCAAGACCATGCAACTGGGCATCGTGGTGCCCGATCTCGAAGCGGCAGTTCGCGCCTATGAGGAACAATATGGCATCGGCCCATGGGAGGTCATGGCGATCGGACCGGAGAATGCAGAGCACGTCCTGGTCGACGGCAAGCCGGCCGAGTGGCGCTCGCGCATCGCCATGACGATGGTCGGCGACGTGATGTGGGAACTGATCGAGCCCCAGGATGAGAACGACATGTTCGGCCGGTTCCTCGCCCAACGTGGTGGCATCGGCGGCGTGCACCATGTCGCGGTGCGTACGCCGGACTTCCGGCAGACGCTGGCCGACCAGGCGGCGCGGGGCCGCCGCTCTACGCTCAGTGGAACCTTCACCGGTATCGAAGTGCACTATCTCGACAGCGCACCCGATATCGGCGTGATCCTCGAAGTGTTCAGCGGCATGCCGGGGGAGTAGGCAGGAGGCGCCGATGCCCCTCCCGCGCCGTGCGAGGAAGGGGCTTCGGTGACGTCACGGCCGGACGATGCTGCCATCGCGGCGGCGATCCTCGGCCATGTAGTGGGATTTGGCCGCCTTGTCGGGGTCGAGCAGCGCCTCGGCCTTCTTCACATCGATATCGATGCCGAGCCCGGGCTGCTCATTGCCGTAGAGGTAGCCGCCCTCGAGCAGGGCATGGCCGGGGAACAGGTCGTATTCCTCGGGCTTGAAGTGGTTCTCTTCCTGGATGCCGAAGGCGGTGGAGGCGAGGTCGACATGCATGGCGGCCATCTGGTTGACCGGATCGTTGTCGCCACCCTCCTGCCAGGCAGTCTGCACCCCGAACCATTCGCAGAGCGTCGCGATCTTCCGCGCCGGGGTGATGCCGCCGCCCTTCGAAATGCGGACGCGGACGAAATCGATCAGCCGCTCGGTGATCAGCGGCAGATATTCATGCGGGTTGACGAACAGCTCGCCCATCGCCTGCGGGGTAGCGCATTGCTGGCGCACCTGGCGATACCAGCCGACCTGCTCGGGCGACAGCAGATCCTCGAGAAAGTAGAGCCGATACGGCTCGAGCAGCTTGGCCAGTTGCACCGCATTGGTCGGCGCCAGATGCTCGTGCACGTCGTGGGTAAACTTCGGCCCCCAGCCGAGCTTGTCGCGCAGATGCGCAAACATTTCGGGGATGGCCTGCAGGTAAGCGTCGTCGTCGAAAGCCTTGTCCTGCGGCCAGTGGTTTTTCGGCCCACGGGCGTTGGCGCGATCGAGGAAGCCGCCGCCGCCATAGTTGCCGAGCTGACAGCGGATGACGGTGTAACCCTCCTCCCAGTAGCGACGGACGTCGTCTTCGAGTTCGGTGAGCGAGTTGCCCTGGGCGTGGGCGTAGGCGGCCACGGCGCTGCGGGTCTTGCCGCCGAGCAGCTGGTAGACCGGCATGCCGGCTTCCTTGCCCTTGATGTCCC
>JAEUMC010000449.1 GCA_016793415.1 Devosia sp.
TGGATCGTGCTGAACGTCGTCGCCTGGATCCAGCACTGGGACCCATACCCGTTCATTCTGCTGAACCTGGTGCTGAGCTTCCAGGCTGCCTTTACCGCTCCGATCCTGATGATGGCGCAGAACCGGCAATCCGATATCGACCGCCAGAAGGCCCAGCTCGACTATGACGTGAACCTCAGAGCCGAGCTGGACATCGAGGCGCTGCACGAAAAGATCGATCTATTGCGGCAGCAGGACATCACGCGGCTGGTCGGCCTGCTGGAAATACTCACCAGGGAGCGCATCGAGAAGCGCAACGACACGGCTTGAGCACCGCTGGCGGCGGCCGGCGACCCGTGGCATGAAAAGTGGCTGCCAACCGGGATCGACCATGCCCTCGCTCACGACCCTTTTCGCATTCGCCGGCGTCGCCTTCGCCATGGTGCTGGCCCCGGGCCCCAACATGGCCTACCTGGTGTCGCGTTCGATCGCGCAGGGCCGAGCGGCCGGGCTGATCTCGCTGCTGGGCGTCGCCACCGGGTTCATCGTCTATATGCTGGCCGCCGCTCTCGGACTCACGGCGCTGCTGTTCGCGGTGCCGTTTGCCTATGATGCGATCCGCATCGCCGGCGCGATCTATCTCGGCTGGCTGGCCTGGAATGCGTTGCGCCCGGGCGGGCACTCGCCGTTCGAGCTGCGTGCACTGGCTCCGGATTCGCCGAAGCGGCTCTACGCGATGGGCCTGTTCACCAGCCTCCTGAACCCCAAGGTCGCGGCGCTCTACCTGTCGCTGCTGCCGCAGTTCATCGACAAGTCGGCGGGCAACGTGCTCGGGCAGACGCTGGTGCTGGGCGCCACGCAGATTGCGGTGAGCATGACAGTCAACGCGATCTTCATCGTCACGGCGGGCACGGTAGCGCTGTTCCTTACCGGTCGACCGTTCTGGGCACGGCTGCAGCGCTGGCTGATGGGCACGGTGCTCGGCTTCCTGGCCATCAAGATGGCCACCGATACCAGCCGGTAGAAACGACAAAGGGGCCCGGGGGCCCCTCTGCGCATACATCCTGCGAAGGATACTTGGATTAGTTCTTGGCCTTGTCCACCAGCGCGCCGGCCTTGATCACGGCGGCGCGCCAGCGAGCGACAACCAGGCGTGGAGCAAGGCCCCGCTTAGTTCTTGGCCTTGTCCACGAGGGCGCCGGCCTTGATCCACGGCATCATGCCGCGGAGCTTCTCGCCGACTTCCTCGATCTGGTGCTCGTCGGCGAGGCGACGGGTCGCCTTGAAGCGCGAAGCGCCGCCCTTGTATTCCTGCATCCACTCGGAGGTGAACTTGCCGGTCTGGATGTCCTTGAGCACGCGCTTCATCTCGGCCTTGGTCTCCGAGGTGATGATGCGCGGACCCGAGACATACTCGCCCCACTCGGCGGTGTTCGAGATCGAGTAGTTCATGTTGGCGATGCCGCCCTGGTAGATCAGGTCGACGATCAGCTTCACTTCGTGCAGGCACTCGAAATAGGCCATTTCCGGAGCGTAGCCGGCTTCCACCAGCGTCTCGAAACCGGCGCGGATCAGTTCGACCAGGCCGCCACACAGCACGACCTGCTCACCGAAGAGATCGGTCTCGCATTCCTCGCGGAAGTTGGTCTCGATGATGCCCGAACGGCCGCCGCCGACGCCCGAGGCGTAAGCGAGCGCGATGTCCTGGGCGTTGCCCGAAGCGTCCTGATGGACAGCGATCAGGCACGGCACGCCGCCGCCCTTCTGGTACTCGCCGCGCACGGTGTGGCCCGGGCCCTTCGGCGCGATCATGATCACGTCAACGGTCTTCTTGGGCTCGATCAGGTTGAAATGAACGTTGAGGCCGTGGGCGAAGGCAATGGCGGCGCCATCACGAATGTTGGGCTCGATGTCCTTCTTGTAGATGTCGGCCTGCAGCTCGTCGGGGGTCAGCATCATGATGACGTCGGCCCACTTGGCGGCATCGGCCACCGACATGACCTTGAGACCCTCGCCCTCGGCCTTCTTGGCCGACGGCGAACCCGGACGCAGCGCCACCACGATGTCCTTCACGCCGGAATCGCGCAGGTTCAGCGTGTGCGCGTGGCCCTGCGAGCCGTAGCCGACGATCGCGACCTTCTTCCCTTTGATGATGTTGAGATCGGCATCCCGATCGTAATAGACGCGCATGGAAGTCTCCCTGTTGTGCGTTGGGCGTTCCGCCCGATTGAGGTCACGCGGCCTGGTGGACCGCGTAGATGGCCAGAAACTGTTCCGTCGCCCGGGCCGCGTCGCGCGCGATCTCGGCGTCGGTGGGGGCATAGGTTTCGCCGAGCAGCAGGCGGATCTGCGCGTCGCGCACCACGAGCCCGAAGAAGCTGCGATAGGCCTCCTCGGAGCTGTCGAAGCGCAGCAGCCGCGCCTCCCTGCCCGCTTCCAGCACCGGCTTCAGGCGCTTGCGGATGGCGAGCGGACCGTTCTCGAGCACGATGGCGCCGAGCCCGTGCTTTTCTGCCCCGGCATGGCCGATGGCGAGACGGTTGAGCGTCACCGAGACATCACCGACGATGGTGCCCAAGAGGTCGCGGGCGAACTGCTCGATGCTCTGGCGCAACGAGGCGGCATCGAGCCGCCAGCGATCGACCTGCGGCGCCTTCACCTTGGCGGCCTGCCACTGCACGGTGGCGGTCAGCAGCCCGTCGCGATCGCCGAACCACTTGTAGAGCGTTTCCTTCGAGCACGAGGCGCGGCGCGCCACCGAGGTCATGGTCAGCCGGTCGCCCTGCTCGACGAGCAGATCCAGCGCCGCCGTCAGCACCTGCTGCTGGCGCGGCGTGAACACCTCTTCGCTGTTGGCAATGGCAGACGCCACGATGACACCCAGGCACCGCCGGACGCTGATCCGCACCCCGCGAACCCGACGCCCGACATCAATGGCGCGGACCGTACCGTACGTTACGGTTCGGTGCAAGCGGGATCTATCGATGCGATGTTTCGGACGACGACGCAAGGCCATCGGCGAAACGGCATAGGCCGCAAGGCTGGGTTGTCCGATCTGGTCGGAGATGCTGGTATGGCAGTTGCTACGCAGATGGAGGAAAACATGAAAACGTCGCTGCCCACCCGCGCCTTCGGCCAGACCGGCATGGCAATCACCCGTCTGGGCGTCGGCGCCTGGGCGATGGGCGGCAACATGTGGGGTCCGCAGGACGACGCCGATTCCGACGCCGCTATCCGGCACGCCATCGATCTCGGCATCAACTGGATCGATACCGCGGCGGCTTACGGCGTCGGGCACTCCGAAGAAGTGATCGGCAAGACGCTCAAGGCGCTGCCGGCCGATCGCCGGCCGTTCGTCTTTACCAAGGGTGGCGTGATCCGCGACGCGAACGGACAGAATCCACGCCGGCTCGCCAACCGCGAGAGCCTCCGCAAAGAACTCGAAAACTCGCTTCGCCGCCTGCAGGTCGAGGCGATCGACCTCTACCAGGTGCACTGGCCGGCCGATGACGTGCCGCTCGAGGATTATTGGGCGACGATGCTGGAGCTGAAAGCCGAAGGCAAGGTTCGGCACATCGGGCTCTCCAACCACAATGCCGAACAATTGGCGCGAGCCGAGGCGATGGGGCATGTGGAAACGCTGCAACCGCCGTTCTCGATGATCAAGCGGGAGACCGCCGAGGAGATTCTGCCCTGGTGCGCGGCGCATGGCACCGGCGTCATCTGCTACAGCCCGATGCAGGCTGGCCTGCTCACCGGCAGCTTCACCAGGGAACGCGCTGCGAGCCTGGCCGACAATGACTGGCGCAAGACCAATCCGGAGTTCACCGGGGACCGTCTCGAGCGCAATCTGGCTCTGGCAGCGGCGCTGAAACCCGTTGCCGACAAGCATGGCACCTCGATCTCGACGATCGCCCTCACCTGGGTGCTGGCCTGGCCTGGGCTGACCGCCGCCATCGTCGGCGCCCGTTCACCGGCCCAGGTCGACGGCTGGATCGACGCTGCAACCATTGCACTCGACAGCGACGATCTCGACACCATCGCCGGGCTCATCGCCGCGACCGGCGCTGGGCAGGGTCCGGTCAAGCCGTAGCCGAGCATCGGAGGGGGCGATGATCACCAAGCGCGACTACAGCATCACCGGCCCGGAGGCGCAGCGCGCCATCGAGCGGGGCCTCGCAGCTGCCGAGTGGTATCACACCGAGGTGCCGCGCGCCGTCATGAAGGAACTGATGCAGCGTTCCGACGGCCCGGCTCTACGTGACAACCTGATCTGGCTTGGCCTGCTGCTGCTCACCGGCATCGGCGGCATCGCGTTCTGGGGCACCTGGTGGTGCGTGCCGTTCTTCTTCGTTTACGGGGTGCTCTACGGCTCGGCCAGCGATAGCCGCTGGCACGAATGCGGGCACGGCACGGCGTTCAAGACGCCGTGGATGAACAAGGCGATCTACCAGATCGCCTGCTTCATGCTGATCCGTAACCCGACGACCTGGAAATGGAGCCACGCGCGACACCACGCCGACACCATCATCGTCGGCCGCGACGTCGAAATCGCGGTGATGCGGCCGCCGGTGCTGGCGCGGGTGATCCTGGGCTTCGTCGGCATTGTCGACGTCTGGTATGCGTTGGGCGACATGCTGCGGAATGCAGCCGGCAATGTCAGCGACGCCGAGAAGAGCTTCATCCCGAAGGGCGAGTGGCCAAAGGTTGTGCGCGTGGCGCGCATCTGGGTGGCGATCTACGCAACCACGGCGGTGGTCGCCATCGCCATGCAGTCGATCCTGCCGTTCATGCTGATCGGACTGCCGCGGCTCTACGGCTGCTGGCACATGGTGATGGTGGGGCTGCTGCAGCATGGCGCGCTGGCCGAGGACGTCACCGACCACCGGCTGAACACCCGGACCGTGCTGATGAACCCGATCAGCCGCTTCCTCTATTCGGACATGAACTATCATGTCGAACACCACATGTTCCCGGTGGTGCCCTATCACGCGCTCGAAAGGCTGCACGAAACCATCAAGCACGATCTGCCGCCGCCGACCCCATCGATCCTCGCCGGCTATCGCGAGATGATTCCGATCTGGCTGCGCCAGCTCAGGGGCGAGGATGTGTTCCTGCACAAGGAACTCCCGCCGTCGGCCAAGCCCTATCGGGAGGACCTGCAGGTCGATGCGCCGATGAGCGGCACAGGACCTGCGGAGTAGGCCTGACCGACCACCAAGTCATCAGCATGACCGGCGGTTCTGAGGGGTTTGAGGGCTCCAGAAGCGCCACGGAACGGCCTCGTCGGGTCTGTCAGCGAAATTGCAGGAACGATCCGCTATCAGGCCGCCGCCCTGATCTTGCGTCCACACACTGACGGGGTTGGCGGGTGTTTCGACGACAGCTCGAAACGCCCGCCATCTGCCCCCCTGACCACCGACAGCAGCAAAAGAAAATGCCCCGGTCGCGCAACGATCCGGGGCATTGATCAATGGCTTCGCGTTCTTGAGGGCGCTTTCACCGTGCCCTTCAAACGTGGCTTCGACCCGTTGGTTCCCATCAGGCCGGGCGTTTGAACTTCCGCACCCGGAACGCCAGCATGATCAGCAGCACACCGGCAAAAATCGAGTAGCCGGCGATGGTCCAGATCAGCGACAGAGCCCCTGCCCCCGGCTGGAACAGCAGCAGCAGACCGAACAGGATGCTGAGCGCGCCGAACAGGCCGAGCACCCACTCGCCCTCGATCTCCTTGCGCGCCTGGATGGCGCCCCAGATG
>JAEUMC010000465.1 GCA_016793415.1 Devosia sp.
GGGCACACTGGTGCTGATCTCCATCCTGATCGCCGAAAAGGGCAAGCTGTTCGGCGTCAGTCCGCAATACGAGACGCATGCCGATGCAGGACACTAGCGCACGCCGCTAGCCCTGCTTGCGGCCCACGAAGATCGTCCAGCCGAGCATCGGCCGGATGATCCGCTGGTAATGCATCCAGTCTTCGCGGCTCTTCTGCAGCACCTCGGCATGGTCGCGATGGCCGGGGTGCTCGCGCGCCCAGGTCAGGGTCGCGTGCCGTTGGTGGCTCTGGTAGCGCTCATAGTCGGCGTCGGACGCGCTGATCGTTGCCGACACTTCGGCGCCATGCCGCTCCATCACGCCGATCATGCTCACCGTGTCCGGCGGCAGGATGTCACCCTTCGGCACGGCCGGAGCATGCCGCAGCACGGTGGTGCCGAGCACCAGCGAACCGCCGGGCTTGGCTGCGGCGGCCATCCATTCCAGCGCCGCCGGGACATCGCCAAGCGATGCCGCGGCGCCGAGGCAGAGCACCACGTCGTATGACTGGGGCTCGACCTGGAAACCCTTCACCGACGCATTGTGAAAGGTCAGTTGTCCCCGCGCCGGGCTCTTGCGCCGCGCTTCTTCGAGGAAGCGGGCATTGATGTCGATGCCGACGCCCTGGATGGCGAACTTCTCGGCCCAGTGTCGCATCAGCCAGGCCTTGCCACAGCCCATGTCGAGAACGCTCATCCCATCACGGATCGCGCAGTAGTCATCGAGCAGACGCAGCTTCCGATCGGTGATCGGGTTCTGGATTTCGACCTCGCGATCGGCGATCGCCCAATAGTTCAGCTGGTCCAAACCGCGTCTCCCCTCGCCCAGTTCAGACCGCCACTATACCGTAAACACCTCTGAGCGCAGTAAATTCCAGGTATCGCGGTCACTCGCAATTAGCAGCCCGCCGTCGCGGTGGCTCGGCAGGTAGGCCGAACCGTCGAACCGCGCGACATGGCCAC
Organism: Devosia sp.; assembly: GCA_016793415.1. GTDB lineage: Bacteria > Pseudomonadota > Alphaproteobacteria > Rhizobiales > Devosiaceae > Devosia_A. The sequence continues at coordinate 982 of JAEUMC010000465.1, forward strand.
CCGCCTCCTCGGAGATCAGCGTGCCGCCCAGGTGGTCCCACGGCATCAGCTTGTTGAACATCACGAAGTGCGAGAAGCCGGTCGCGAACGTCCGGTAGTCATGCCCGGCGACGCGGTAATTGGCCGCCACTTTGATCTTGGCGAGGTTGGCCAGCACCCTGGGCTTGCTGTCGGTCGGCAGGAAGGTGATCGACACATGCCCGACAAGGTCGGCGAGCCCTGGTGCCGTCGCCACCTTGAGCCGCCATTGCGTGCCGTCCGGCCGCCGCTGCCAGGCCCCGCCGCCCTTTTCCGCCAACACCCAGTCGTCACCCATAGGGTCGTAGATGATCCCGGCAATCGTCTCGCCATTCCTGACCACCGCCGCCATGGTCGCGAACAGCGGCAACCCCGCGGCGAAATTGGCCGTGCCGTCCACCGGATCGACGACGATGGCGAACTCGGCTCGATCCAGTTCGTCCAGCAGCGCCGGCCTCGCCGCCACAGATTCCTCACCGACGAACAGCGCATCGGGCCAGGCCGCCTCGACCGCTGCCTTGATCCGCCGCTCCGCCTGCTCGTCCGCTTCCGTGACGAGATCGATCGCGTCGGTCTTCTGGCGCACCATGCCGGCATCGAGACGCCGGAAGCGCGGCAGGATTTCTGCCTTGGCCGCATCGCGCAGGATGACGGCAAGGCGGTCGATATCGAAACTGGACATGGTCGCTCGGGGTTGGGTGGTCGGGATCAGCCGCCGGAGGCGCCGTCGCCGGGCGCATTCTGGAGACCGAGGAAGTCGAACAGTTTGGGGTCGAGCAGATGGCTCGGCCGGACGTTGCCGAGCGCCCGGATCATGATGTCCTTGCGCCCCGGCATCCGCTTTTCGATGTCGTTGAGCATCGCCTTCATGGCATTGCGCTCCAGCCCCTCCTGCGAGCCGCAGAGGTCGCACGGGATGATCGGGAAGGCCATGTGCTCGGCGAACTTCTCGAGGTCCGGCTCGGCGCAATAGATCATCGGCCGCAGCACTTCGACGTCGCCATCGTCATTCATCAGCCGCGGCGGCATGGCTGCGAGCTTGCCGCCATGGAACATGTTCATGAAGAACGTCTCGAGGCTGTCCTCGCGGTGGTGACCCAGCACCAGGGCCGAACACCCCTCCTCCCGCGCGATGCGGTAGAGGTTGCCGCGCCTCAGCCGCGAGCACAGCGAGCAGTAGGTCGCCCCCTGCGGCAGGGTGCTGGTGACCACCGAATAGGTGTCCCGGTACTCGATGCGGTGCGCGATGCCGTGCTTTGTCAGCCACTCCGGCAGGATGTGCTTGGGGAAGTTCGGCTGCCCCTGGTCGAGGTTGCAGGCGATCAGTTCCACCGGCAACAGCCCGCGCCACTTGAGATCGAGCAGCAGCGCCAGCATGCCGTAGCTGTCCTTGCCGCCGGAAATGGCCACCAGCCACTTCTCCCCGGGGCGCGCCATGCCGAATTTCTCGATCGCCTCGCGCATGTTGCGCACGAGCCGTTTGCGCAGCTTGTTGAATTCGACGCTGCGCGGCGCCGCGGCAAATAGCGGATGCGCGCCCGAGAGGTCCTCGGCATCCGTCTGGAACTGGGCTGGGCTGACGATTTCGTTCATGGCGCTGCTGTAGCAAACCGCGCGCCTTACCGGAAGCTTGCGGCCATTTTAACTCGCGGCAAGGTTCGCCCTCATTCCTTGCCGGTTCCGAATTTAGTCAGTTAGATGACGCGATCTCACGGAACCCCAAGGAGTCGCCTCGTGTTCCGCTCATTCTTCCCCAACCCCAGGCTGTTCTTCCTTTCAGCCGCCCTCTGGATGCTGGTTGCGACGATCGCCTTTCCGTTCTTTGGCGACTCGATGCGATCGGTCGCCAGCCTCGATCGCTGGCTGATTGCCCCGATGTGCGCACCCGCAACCACCGGCGACCCGGCAGCTACAGAGGCCACTCCGCAGACGGAACAGGCAACACCGGCGGCGCCGGAGGCAGCGCAGAGCGCACCCCCTGACGGCGTCGCCGCTCCGGCCTGTACGCCGGAGGGCGCGTTCCTGACCGGCGAGCAGGCGTGGCTCTATCAGTATGTGCTGATGGTCGCCCTGATCTTCTGCGTCTTCTGGTTCTTCTATGAACGCAACGAGTGGTACTGGTGGTCGGTGGTCGGCTCCACCGCCATCCTCCTGATCACCTACTTCAACGTGCAGGTCGATGCCTTCGTCAACAACTGGCAAGGCACGTTCTTCAATACCCTGCAGAGCGCGCTCTCAAAGCCCGGGTCGGTGCCCGCACCTACGTTCTACGCCGAGATCGCCACCATCATCGCCGTTACGGTTCCACGCATTCTGGTGCTGGTCATCCTGAGCTTCGTGACGAGCCACTACGTGTTCAGATGGCGCAAGGCCATGAACTCTTACTACATGCGCTACTGGAGCTCGATCCGCACGACGGAAGGCGCCGCCCAGCGCGTGCAGGAAGACACGATGCGCTTTGCGCAGATCGTCGAAGATCTCGGGACGAGCTTCTTCGACGCGCTGATCACCCTCGCTGTCTTCCTGCCGATCCTGTGGGGGCTGTCGCAGCACATCACCGAACTGCCGATCCTGGGAAGCGTCCCCGGCAGCCTCGTGTGGGTTGCGCTGGTGTCGGCGGCTCTGGGAACCGTGTTCCTGGCAGCCATCGGCTTCAAGCTGCCCGGCCTGCAGTTCGAGAACCAGAAGGTCGAGGCCGCATACCGCAAGGAGCTGGTCTACGGCGAAGATGACCCCGAGCGCGCCGAGCCCCGTACGGTGCGGGAGATCTTTGCCACCGTGCAGAAGAACTACTTCCGCATCTACTGGCACTACACCTACTTCAACTTTGCGCGCTACGGCTACCTGCAGCTGGCAGGCTACATTCCGCTGCTCATGCTGGCCCCGTCGATCCTCGCGGGCACGCTGACGCTTGGCCTGTATCAACAGGTCCAGCAGGCCTTCGGGCAGGTGGCGGCATCGTTCCAGTTCCTGGCGCGAGCATGGGGTACGGTGATCGAGCTGATCTCGGTCTACAAGCGCCTGCGCCTGTTTGAGAGCCACATCCCCCGCGACCAGGAGCCCATCAAGGAGTCCCTGTCCGGCGCCGCCAGCGCATGACGTCGAAGGCCGCTCCCCGGAGCGGCCTTTCCTTTCCCGGGTCGGAGTGGATGGTTGCCGCCATCACGCCCCGGGTTTGCCGAACTCGAACATCGAGACGAGTTCCCGGCGCAGGATCTTGCCCTGTTCGTTTCGCGGCAGCGCCTCGAGCACGATGATGCGCCGCGGCGCTCTGAGGGCCAGCTGTTCTCGGGCGTAGTCGAGCAGCTCGCGGGAGGTGACCACCGCGCCCGGCCTCAGCTCCACCGCAGCGACCGGGATCTGGCCATGCACGCGCGACGCAAGCGGCAACGCAGCCGATGTCAGCACGGCCGGATGCCGTTCCAGTATGCGCTCGATCTCGGCCGGGAACACGTTGATGCTGTTGAGGATCATCATATCGTCGGCGCGGCCATGCACCACCAGTCGACCATCTTCCAGCAGCGTTCCGACATCGCCGGGATAGAACCAGCCGTCGCGGAAGCGCTGCCGGGTCTCCGCGGGGTTCCCCAGATATCCCGTTGCCATTCCCGCAACGCGCACGCGGATGTTGCCGGCCTTGAGGGTACCAACCGCGACGTCAAGGCCATCGACGATTTCCAGCTCCAGGCCAGCTACAGGCAAGCCCACAGCTTCCAGCTCATCGTGCTGCCCGGGGCCGGCAAAGGCGATCGTGCCGCACTCGGTGGCGCCATAGCGCACCGTCAGTAGCGGTGTCACATCCGTTTCGACCCGGCGGCGCACATCGAAAGGCACAGGCGAGCCCGCCACGCTGACCGTCACGTCGCGGAACGCTGTCGTGCCAAGGGCCACCAGGTCACTTGCGTGCATCCGTGACACATCGAGCTCGCTGACGCGTTGGCGGGCGCAGAACTCGACCAGGTCGAAAGCGCCTTTCGGCGCAAAGACGTTGGTGCCCCCGCTATAGACGCAATAGAGCCGCAGCCGCTTCGAGATGTTGTGTTCGATCGAGCCCAGCCGGAGCAGCCGTTCCCCGGCATAATCCGGATGGTGTCGAGCCTGCGCCGCAAGTTGCCGATCGGCCAGCGGGACGATCTTCACCTCGCCGGTCGTGCCGGAGGTATTGAAGTAGACGACCCCCTCACGCTTGCTCGGCGACATCGCCTGGCCGATCGCACCTTCCAACGCCGGCCATTTCACATGCGCCAGCCCGAGCAAGTGCTCATCCATCCCGGCGTCAACGACGTGCGTGAGCTTCAGGCGCTGCACCAGGGAGTGCTTGAACGACACGGTGTCGTGCGAGGCCAGCGTCACGTGATCGGCGCCGATCCCCAGCAAGGCCAAGGCGGCGATCAGGTGCTGGGCTTCGTCCTCGATGGCGAGGCCTACGACGGCCGCATCGTCAATGCCGCCCGCGCCGAGGAAATCGACCGCGGCGAGCACCTGCTCATATAGCTCCCGATAGCTGACCACACCGCCGTCGCCGGCAATCGCATCAACCCCTCCGATAGCTCTGGAGTGTTCGTGCAGCCGTTCCAAAACGCCCAAAATCGAACCCCCAAAGCCCGACGCCGCAGTCGAGCTGTAGCCTCGCGTCGCGCAAAACAAAAGGGCCGCCCCAACGGGCGGCCCTTTCCAATTCCGTGATGTGTCCCGCGCGATTAGCGCGAGTAGAATTCCACCACCAGGTTCGGTTCCATCTGCACCGGGTACGGCACATCCGACAGCGCCGGCACGCGGACGTAGACGGCGGTCTGCTTGGAGTGGTCGACTTCCACGTATTCGGGAACGTCGCGCTCCGCGAGCTGGTTGGCTTCGAGCACGATGCCGAGCTGCTTGGAGCGCTCACGCACCTCGACCTTGTCGCCGACCTTGACCTGGTAGGACGGGATGTTGACGCGCTTGCCGTTGACCAGGATGTGGCCGTGCGACACGAACTGACGGGCAGCGAACACGGTCGGCACGAACTTGGCGCGGTAGACGATGGCGTCGAGACGGCTCTCGAGCAGGCCGATCAGGCGCTCGCCGGTGTCACCCTTGACGCGCGAAGCTTCGGTGTAGAGCTTCTTGAAGGCCTTCTCGGTGATCGAACCGTAGTAGCCCTTGAGCTTCTGCTTGGCGCGCAGCTGCAGACCGTAGTCGGAGGTCTTGCCCTTGCGGCGCTGGCCGTGCTGGCCGGGGCCATAGGCACGGTTGTTGAGCGGGGACTTCGGACGGCCCCACAGGTTTTCGCCAAGACGGCGGTCGATCTTGTGCTTAACTGAATCGCGCTTCGACATCGGAATCCTTTCATAGATCGTCGAAAGTGATTGCGCCCTCCTCTGCCCATCCTTGCGGAACGGACCGACAGATTCTCTGAATTCAGGGAATCCCGGGTGCGCTCGAGGAGCCCGGGGGCTCGACAAGTGGGCGCGTGATAGAGGCGGAAGCGGCAGGAGTCAAGCGCCGCGGGCTATTCGGGGATGCCGGCGGCGCCTGGGCCAAAGTGCTTTTGGGAAAATGCAGACTTTCCGGTTCAAAAGCACGACCAGGGAGAGCCTCAGCGTTCCTTGCGGCGCGCCCTGCCTTCGAGTGGCCCGATCGCTTCGAGCAGGGCTTCGAGCAGCGGCTGCAACTCAGCGCTCGCTACGCCGGTGGCCGGCCCCTCCTCGTCGAGCATCGCCAGCGTCTGGTCTTCGCCATTGCCGGCACCCACCACCGGATAGGTCCAATGGTAGACCAGCGGCAGCCTGGCATTGCTCTTCTTGTGCTTCAGCCGCACCGAGATCGTGTCGCCGGGTTTCACGTTGATCCCGGTGATGTCGATCACGCCGTTGGCGTCGATACCGACGCCATGCGGACTGACCGGGCTGTTGGGATCAATCCCGCCGATTCCGAGCACCTCGACGCTCGCGTCCGTCTGGTTGATGTGCACGTCGGTCGCCGTCATGTTCGGCTGGTTGTTCTTGGGTGGTCTGCTGCCCAGTTTCTCCGGGCACTTGAGTTCGTAGTTGTCCGTGTGTTGAGGCATCCTTTCCTCCCTCGCATGCAGCCGGACGCTCCGGCCAGCAATGGAGAACTAGCCCACGCGCGCTTGTTCAGCGTTTTAAGTTCTGAACACAGATTATTTCAACTCGTAACCCTGCGATGGGCTACGCCATCTTCCGGTCGAGCGTGCGCTGGTTCCTGAGCCCCGGGAACAGCTGGCTCCAGATCACCGCAATGGCGATCGAACCGACACCGCCGATCACCACCGCCGGCACCGGCCCGATCAGATGCGCCACCGTACCGGCGCGGAACTCGCCGAGCTCGTTCGAAGCCCCGATGAACACGGAATTGACCGCATTCACCCGGCCGCGCACCTCCTCAGGGGTCCAGAGCTGCATGATGGTTTCGCGGATGGTGACGCTCACCATGTCCGAGGCGCCCACCAGCGCCAGCGCCGGCACCGACAGCCAGACTGTGGTCGAGACGCCGAACAGCACAGTGAAGGCGCCGAACAGCCCCACGAATAGGAACAGCAGCTTGCCGGCATGGTCGCGGATCGGGAAGCGGGTCAGGAACAATGCCATGGCGATCGCCCCGATGCCCGGCGCGGCGCGCAGGAAGCCGAGTTCCTGCGGCCCGGCATGCAGAATATCCTTGGCATAGATCGGCAGCAGCGCCACCGCACCACCCATCAGCACGGCGAACATGTCGAGCGAGATGGCGCCCAGCACCACCTTGTTCGAAAAGATGTAGCGGAACCCGGCCAGCATGGTCTCGAGGCTGGTCGCCTGGTGTGATTCCCGGTGCTGCGGCTTCGAGATCATCAGCACCGAGCCCATGGCGACCACCAGCAGCGCTGCGCCGGTGCCGAAGGCCACCGACGGAGAGATGCCGTAGAGCAAGCCGCCCACCGCGGGTCCCGCGATCGAGGCGAATTGCCAGGCCGACATATTGGTGGTGATCGCATTGGCCAAGGCTTCCGGCGGCACCAGGTTGGGCGCCAGCGATTGCGCTGCCGGACTCCAGAAGGCGCGCGCCGTCCCCAGGACGACCAGGATGCCGAAGATCGGCCACACCTCGTGCGCCCTCGCATTGACGAAGGCGAGAAAGCCCAGGGCGCAGAGCAGCTCGACCCCGAGGCAGATCGCCATGATCATCCGCCGGTTGAAGCGGTCGGCGGTAAGCCCGGTGACGAGGATCAGCACCAGCGCCGGCAGGAACAGCGACAAGCCCACCAATCCGAGCAGGAACGCCTCCCCGGTGACGTCGTAGATCTGCCAGGCGATCGACACCGACATGATCTGCACCGCAAAGCTGACCAGCAGCGTGGTCAGCCAGAAGAAGCGGAAGTTCCGGTAACTGAAGGCGAGCTTGGAGGGCTCGGCAGCGGTGGGAGAAGACATGATAGAGCCTGATGCCACGCCCGCGGCGGAGGCGTCAAAGCATACTTTGGACGCTGTCGGGTACGGCTGAGGTCAGCTTTCGCCCTTGGCCGCCTTTGCAGCTTCAGCTTCCCGCGCCTTGCGGCCCTGCCTCAGATGCGCGCGGTCGATCGACGAGATCACCCCGCGCAGCGTGCGGATTTCCTGGGTCGAGAGCTGCGCCCGGGTAAACGCGGCGCGGAGGTTATCGACCATGGTCGGGCGTTTGTCCTCGGTCTTGAAGAAGCCGGTGCGATTGAGCGTCTCTTCGAGGTGGAGGAACAGCCCGATCAGCTCCTCGCGCGGCGCCACCGGATCAAGCCCGCCGCTGAACGGCAACACCTCGCCCTTGTCTGCCTGCTGGCGCCATTCGTACGCCATCAACAGCACCGCCTGGGCAATGTTGAGCGAGGCAAACGCGGCTTCCACCGGGAAGGTGACAATAGCGTCGGCCAGCGCCACCTCTTCGTTGTAGAGGCCCCAGCGCTCGCGCCCGAACAGCAACCCGGCCTTCGCTCCGCCGGCGATGTGCGAGATGATCCGCTGCGCCCCTTCCTCGGGCCCGTAAACCGGCTTCTGCATGTCGCGGCGGCGCGCCGTGGTGGCGAACACCAGTTGCAGGTCGGCTATCGCCTCCTCCACGGTATCGAACACCCGCACCTTCTCGATCACATGGTCGGCCCGCGACGCGGCGGCAATGGCACGCTCGTTCGGCCAGGCCTCGCGCGGGTTCACCAGTCGCAGGTCCCAGAGCCCGAAATTGGCCATCGCCCGCGCCGTCGTGCCGACATTTTCGCCCAGTTGCGGCTCGCACAGGATGATGGCCGGGCTCGGCCGATAGCTGAACTCCTGCGATTTGTCGGTTCCGGCCATCGGCACCCAGGTCCTTTCAATGCATCGGCGGGCGTCCCGATCCGTCGGAGTCGCAGACCACCACCTGGTCGCGCCCTGCCCGCTTGGCCTCATACATTGCGCGGTCGGCGAGCGAAACCATTTCGGAGAGTCCGGCGCGACCCGTTGCACTGAACGCCACACCGATGCTGACGGTGATGCGCTGAATCTCGCCGCTCTCCAGCACCACGGCAAGGT
>JAEUMC010000476.1 GCA_016793415.1 Devosia sp.
TTCTTCTACGCGCTGGTGCTCACCAACCAGCTGACCGTGCCGCCGCTGCTCGCCGGTTTCCAGTCGGTGCAGCAGTTCAACTGGAACGCGCTCGCTGCGGCGACCGTGATGTCGATGCTGCCGCCTACCGTGCTGGTGCTGATCTTCCAGCGCCACGTCGTCGGCGCCCTCACCGCCGGGGTGGGCAAATGAGTTCGCCCATCAAAGCCGCCGTGCTCAGCGCCGGCGCCTGGTCGCAATCGAGCCACCTGCCGGCGCTCAAGGCCGACGCGCGCATCGAGCTTGTCGGCATCTCGAGCCCCAATGCGGAGATGGCCGGCAATCTCGGCCGCCAGTTCGGCACGCCGCATTTCGCCGACTGGCGCGACGCCCTGGCGCTCGGACCCGACATCGTCGTGGTCTCGAGCCCACCCGTTGCGCATGAGGAACAGGTGATCGCCGCGCTCGAGGCGGGCGCCCATGTGCTCGTCGAAAAGCCCTTCGCTCTCAGCGCCGGTGCTGCCCGCCGGATGCGCGACACTGCGGAGCGGGTGGGCAAGGCGCTGCTCGTCGGCTTCGGCTGGCCGGCAGCGCCGATCTTCGCCTTGAGCCGCAAGCTGATCGAAGCCGGCGAGATCGGCCGGATCGAGCACCTGACCATGCACCTGGCGGTCAACACCCGGGCGCTGCTCTCGGGTAGCACCGATGGCGGCTGGGGCGGCAAACTGGAATCGAGCACCGCCACTTATACCGACAAGGCCATCTCGGGCGGCGGCTCGGCGGCGGTGACCATGTCGCATGAACTGGGCATGGTCGAGTGGCTGGTGGGCCAGCCGATCGTAGCGCTCAACGCCAGCACCTTCCCGCCGGCCAGCGATATCGACCTTCACACCACTGTTAGTGCCGAGTTTGCCGGTGGCGGTTCGGCGGCGATCAGTGCCGCCTCCACCCACCCCTACCTCGCCCGGCCGCAATGGCACATGGCGCTCTATGGCGACAGAGGCCAGCTCTGGGCCGACTCGGTGGCCGACGCGCTGCGCCTTGTCCGCGCCAATGGCGAGGTGGTCGAGTATGGCGCGCCCGAGGCCTCCGGCGTCTACGATCCCGGCGCGCCCACCAAGGCGCTGATCGCCTGCGCCTTCGGCGCTGCGGCGCCCGCCGGCCTCAGCGCCCGTCTCGCGGCGCACGTCGTCGCCGTCACCGACGCCATCTATCTCAGCGCCAAGACCAACCAGAAACTGCAAGTCGAAGACCTATGAGCACCTCAACTCTGTTTACCGGCGGCCTCGTCGTCGATGGCCTCGGCAACGCGCCCGCTCCCGCCGACGTGCTGGTGATCGGCGACCGCATCGCCGGCATCTACAAGGGCGCGCGGCGCCCCAGGGCCGATCGCACGGTCGCGATCGATGGCCTCTGCATCGCCCCGGGCTTCATCGACATGCACACCCATTCCGACCTGCAGGTGCTGGTGAACCCCGACCACACCTCCAAACTGAGCCAGGGCGTCACCACCGAAGTGCTCGGCCAGGATGGGCTGAGCTATGCGCCGATCGACGATGCGACGCTCATCGAGATGCGCAGCCAGATCAAGGGCTGGAACGACGATCCGCCGGGCTTCGACTGGAACTGGCGCAGCGTCGCCGAATATTTGAAACGCCTCGACGGCAACGTGGCGGTCAACTGCGCCTATCTCGTGCCGCACGGCAACCTCAGGCTGCTGGTGATGGGCAATGCGGCGCGGCTCGCCACTCCTGACGAGCTCGAACAGATGAAGGCGCTGCTCCGTACCGCGCTCGAAGAGGGCGGCGTCGGGCTGTCGACCGGCCTTACCTATGTGCCGGCCATGTATTCCGATACCGACGAGCTGGTGGCGCTCTGCGAAGTGGTGGCCGAGTATGGCGGTTTCTACTGCCCGCACCACCGCAATTACGGCACCGACGCGCTGGGCGGCTATGCCGAGTGCTTCGAGATCGCCCGCCGCTCTGGCGTGGCGCTGCATTTGGCGCACACCCACCTGAGCTTCGAGGCCAACAAGGGCAAGCTCCCCGCGCTGCTGACGATGTTCGACGAGGCCATTGCCGACGGCGTCGACCTGAGCTTCGACGCCTACCCGTACCTCGCCGGCATGACGACGCTGCTGTCGCAGTTGCCGAGCTGGGCGCTGTCCGGCAGCGGCGACGAGCAGATGGCGCGGCTCAAGGACCCCGACACCCGCAAGCGCATCATCGAGGCGCTCGACGTCATCGGCTCGGACGGCCACCAGGGTCTCACCGTCAACTGGTCGAACGTTTACCTAGCGGGCCTGCCCGGCGCGCCCGAGATG
>JAEUMC010000511.1 GCA_016793415.1 Devosia sp.
CGCGTTCCGCCGCGGCTTCGGTCAGCCGGTCGAAATAGACGGTCACCGCCAGGTCCATGTCGATCAGCACGGCCTTGACCAGCGCCGAGAGTTTTCGCGACAGGTCCTCGGCGTCGACGGCCGCGGGGACCTTGCCGAACAGCCGCCGCGGCTTTTCGGGCGCCGCCAGCGTCTCGGTGAGCACCGCGGTCAGCAACTGCTCGAGGATCAGTGCATAGCCGCCCAGATACCAGCGGGGCTCCAACCCGATCTTGGCGTGCCGTTCGCCGATCCGTCGGCTCGACTCGAGATAAACGCCATCGAAGCGGCCGCTCGCGATCGCTTGCCAGTGCACAACCTGCTTTGACATGGCGCGATCCATCTGCGGCCTGCCGGCAAAGAAACTCGCCATCTCAGGCACGCCGGCCAGGCGCTCGTAGAATGCCGCCAGCGCGGCCGGCAGGTGCTTGTCCACCATCGGCTGCAGGGCCGAGAGGTCGGCCAGTGCCGCCCCATCGAGGCGCACAAAGTCGAGCCGCTCGCGCAGCGGAAGTGAGTTGATATCCGAGTTCGTCACGGCAAGGCCCCCCTGGTCGGCGTCCCTCCGGCTTCTGCCGCGAGCAGGGCGCGCGCCCGGTCTAGCGAGATCGTGCTTAACGAAACCTCACCTGCCCCTGCGGCAGCAGCGCGCAGGCGCTACAGGCGCTTGCCCAGCCAGATGTCGGGCTTGCCCGCGCCGTTGGCGTCGGGGATGAAGCCGATGACGCGAAACCCGCACTTGCGATAGAACTCGAGCGGGTGCTTCTTGCCTGGTACTGCGGCCAGGTCGCGCAACGCCGACGCCGTGTCGGCGTAGAGGTCGGCGCCGAACGCCGTGGTGCCGCCGAAATCGTCGTCGCTGCCCAGATACAGCGTCAACGCGCCGGCCGCGCGTACCTTATCCTCGAGCGCTGCGACCAGTTGGCGGCCGATCCCCCTCCCCTGCGCCGCCGGCGCGACGACCAGCGGATGCAGTTCCCAGGCGTGGGAATAGCTCTCTATCACCCCCACCCAGCCCAACAGCGCCTCACCGTTCACGGCAGCAAGGCCACTCCATTCCGGGTCGGACATGAGCTTCTCGATCTCGTCGCGGCCCTCGCCGATGGTCTTCCAGGCCGCCGGCACGTGCGCGAGCGCCGCGACCAGAATCTCGGCTGCAGTCTCGCGCTGCGCCGGTGTGAGATCGGTGAACGGGACGATGCTGAACTTCGCCATGGCGGCCTCCGATGCAGCTTCGGCAAGCTTAGCCGAAAGTCGACTAAATTGTGATCAATGGTGTCATTTCCAAGACAGGAAGTGTCAGCTAACGTTATCAGCGTTGCGAATAAGTCATTGTCTAGATTGAGCGATCAGGTCGCATCTGATCTTGCCGATGCGACGGGGCGGACCACCGGCGAGGCCACTCGCCAACTAGAGAGATAATATGACCATTGATGTGAGCGCTCCGGGCGAGCGAGCAGTCGATCCTGTGCGTCAGCGCGGAGGTCGCCGGCGCGCGGCCACCCCCGTTGGGGAGGCCTTTGCCGCAGCCCTCCTTGCCAGCACCAGCCTCAACCACATTGGCGGCAGCTTCGGTCTCGGCATCATCGCCGGGATCAAACGCAAGGTCTGACTTCGACTACCGGCCGCCGAAGCCACGGCGACCTACTGCTTTTTCGACCATCGGCGCGGCCACCCGCCAACCAACGAGAGATGCGATGACCTACCTGAGTTCGAATGCCGGTGTTGCGGACACCGTGCGGCGCCTGCCGTTCAACCGGAGGGCTCCCCTTCTTCTTTCAGGCGTCTCGTTGCTGGCGCTGCTCGCCACTCCAGCCAGCGCCGCGAACTACAACGTCGCCAACCAGATCGAACTCGATGCCGCCATCGCCGCAGCGCAAGCGAGCGCCGACCCCAGTTCGACCATCACGCTTACCACCAGCTTCTCGATCACCACTCCGCCCGCTGCCGTTGCCGGCAAGGCGATCACGGTTGTGACGGGTGCCAACACCCTCACCCTTGCCTCCGGTGCCGCGTTTGACGTTGCCAGCGGCGCTTCGCTGACCATCAAGGGGAATATGCTCGGCAACGGTGTGCTCAATCAGGCAGTCTTCAACAAAACGGGCACCGGCACGCTGGAGATCAACGGCGTCACCGCGTCTGGGGTCACCCATATCGGCGTGATCGGCGGGACCACGCTGATCAACGGCGGCAGCAAGATCGCCGTCCATCACAACACGACCAACACGACGCCGCTGTTCGCGATCGCCAAGAATCCCGGCAATGTCGCAACTCTCACCATCTCCGGGGCGGGAACCGTGGTGACCGGCACCGGCGCCGATGCCATCGATCTCGGTAATTCGACCGGCGAGGGGACGCTCAATGTGCTGTCCGGCGCCGTGCTCAACACCACATCGGGCATCCGGCAGTACGGCAAATCCAACATCAACGTCAGCGGCACCGGTTCGGCGCTCTACGTCACCGCCATCAACCAGGTGAGCGGGGTAACGGGGACGATCAACGTCACCGGCGGTGGCCTGCTGAGCACCACG
>JAEUMC010000516.1 GCA_016793415.1 Devosia sp.
GGTTCCGACCGGTCCCGCTCGATCGTCCGCCCCGACGCCAAGCCGATGGGCAAGCCGGTGCCCAAGCTGGTGCCGTCGCCGCAGCGCCAGCAGCCGCAGCTTGCCGCCCCCGTGCCGTCCGACGAGGATGAGGACGACGGCGAGGAACAGCAGCGCCAGGCGCCGGTGCGTTCTCCCATTCCGGCCAAGTCGCCGGCCGGCCGTTCGCCGCTGCCCTCGATCGTGGCGCGGGCCGAAGCGGCCAAGAGCCGGACCGGCAATGCCGCGTTCGGCGCGCCGATCGCCGGCGCCGCCCGTGGCCCGGTGCTCGAGCCGCGCCGCGAATTGCCGGCGCCCCGGCTCGAGCCTGCCGGTCGCAATGGCCAGGCCGCGGCCCGCCAGATGTCCGAACCGGTGGCACTGTTCAACGATCCGCCGATCGCCGCTGCCATGTCGGCCGTGCGCGAAGTCGAGGTGGAAGCGCCGCCGGCTGATCCGCAGGGCGCCATCGACCGCGCCATCGCGACGCTCGATCGCGAAGCGCGCGGCGATACCGAATACGAAGAGCCGATCGGCAATGGCGTGCCGTATCGCGCCTTCGAGGATGACGAGGCCGACGAGCAGCCGCCGCGCCAGAACGGCTTCGCGCCGTCGATCCTGAAGGCCGACGCGCGGCCGCAGCGCGAGGGCAAGGCCGCCAAGGCCAGCGCCTTTGCCCGCGATGCGCGTGAGCCGCGCGCCAAGAAGCAGCGCGACGCCGAGCCCAACTTCCCGCGCGCCCGCGGCGAAGATGAGCGTCGCGGCCTCGGCGCCGTGACCATCTTCCTGATCGTCTTCGCGGTGTTGCTGCTCGGTGCCGGTGGTGCCGGGTTCTGGGCCTGGCGCGAAGGCTTCATCGATCTCGACCAGATGTTCGGCCGCGGCGCGCCCACGACGCAGCAGGCGGCAATCACCACGCCGACGGCCGAATCCGCGACCGAAGCCCCGGCCACCGGCCCGGGCAACACGGCGACGCCGGCCGAAAACGACACGCCGACTGCGGAACTGGGTGCCGAAGATCGCCTCGGCGCCGAGCCGGCTCCGGCCGCCGAGACGTCGGCCCTCAGCCGGCTGGTTCCCGCGGCACCCGAGGAGCGCCTCGCCACCGACCAGCAGGCAACCGCAACCGACGCAACCCAGGCCGCTGCCTCGGTCGATCCCGCCAGCCTCGCCGGCAGCCAGTCGCTGCTGCTCGAAGCCTCGGACAACGGCACCACCGGTGCGGTGCCGTTCTCGGGTACGGTCGAATGGAGCAAGGGGACCGACGAGATGGGCCTGCCGACGCTGATCGGCAAGGCGAACATCCCGGCGCGCAACCTCGCGGTCGACGTGCTGATCCGCAAGAATTCCGACGCCAGCCTGCCGGCCAGCCACCTGATGGAAGTCAATTTCCGGGTGACCGACAGCTTCATCGGCGGCTCGATCGCCGGCCTGCCCGGCGTGCTGCTGAAGAACGAAGAGCTGGTGCAGGGCACCCCGCTGGTCGGCGCTTCGGCCCGGGTGGTGGGCAACTCGTTCCTGTTCGCGCTCAGCGCCTCGCCGGCCGACATCACCGCCAACAGCAGCCTGCTCATCTCGCGCAAGTGGATGGACCTGGCCCTGATCTATGCCACCGGCAAGCGGGCGATCATCACGCTCGAGAAGGACGCCGCGGCCGAAACGATGTTCACCGAAGTGGTCGGCGAGTGGACCAAGTCGGTGGCCGCACAGGCGAACTGATTGGCTGAAAGAGTCACTGAAACGCCCGGACCTCGGTCCGGGCGTTTTGCTTTTGGGGAGCGCCGAAGCTGGTGCGCTTGGCGCCCCTCACCCCGACCCTCTCCCCAAAAGGGGCGAGGGGGCGATGGGGCACGGACGGCGCAAAGTGCGTCCCCTCGCCCCTCTGGGGCGAGGGCTAGGGTGAGGGGCGCCAGGCGCTCAGATCGTGCATCTACAGCCGCTTCAACACCCGCGCCGGCACGCCAGCGGCAATCGTGTTCGCCGGCACATCGCGGCTCACCACCGCGCCCGCCGCCACCACCGCATTGTCGCCGATGCTGACCCCCGGCAGGATTGTCGCGGCGGCGCCGATCCAGACATTGTTGCCGATGCTGATCGGCTTCTTGATGATGCCGTTGCGGCGCTCGCGCGGGTCGGTCGGGTGGCCGGCGGAAACCAGGTTCACCTTGGGCCCGATCATCACGTCGTCGCCGATGCCGATGCCGCCCATGTCCATGAAGTGGCAGCCCTGGTTGATGAAGACGTTCCTGCCGACGGTGATGTTGAGGCCGCAATCGGTGGAGAAGGGCGGGATGATCATGAAGCGCTCGCCCACCGGCTTGCCGATCAGCTCGCTGAAGGCGGCGCAGAGGCCCTCGAGATCGTCGAAACCGATCTCGCTCAGCCGGGCGGACAGCCGCACGGCGCGCTTGAGGTTCTCGAACATCTGCCGCCCCTCGACGGAACGGGCGGGGTTGGCTTCGGTCATGGCGGGCATCCGGGAGAATCGGAGCGGTAGTGTAGCGCGCATCCGAGAGGGGCTGGCCAGCGCCAACGCTGCTATCGCCGGTGCAGGCTGACCCCCACCCCTGTCCCCTCCCCGCAAGGGGGAGGGAGACCCTAGCCCCGACATCTCAGTCTGCGTCTCCCTCCCCCTTGCGGGGAGGGATCAAGGGTGGGGGTCAGCCCCGCGCCGGCCAATGGGGTGTCTCGCGACCATCGGCCCTCTACCCCTCAAACAGCCTGCCGTCGCGCAGCTGGTAGCGCCGGCTTGCCAGGGCCTCGACATCATCAACGTGGTGGCTCACCAGCAGGGTGATCCATTGATGTCGCTCGGTCAGCGATTTCACCAGGGTACGGATGGTGCCGCGGGTGTCGTCGTCGAGCGCCGAGAACGGCTCGTCGAGCAGCAGCACCGGGCGGTCGCGCAGCAGGGTACGGGCGAGGGCCACGCGCTGTTTCTCGCCCCCCGACAGGGTGTCGGCGCGCTGCCTCAGAACGCCCGGGAGACCGACCTCGACCAGGGCCGCCTTGATCTTGTGCTGCCGCTCGGTCGCGCCGCGAGGCAAACCAAGCTCGAGGTTCTGATAAGCGCTCAGATGCTCGAACAGGGTTTCGGACTGGAACAGGATGGAAACCGGCCGCCGCTCGGGTGGCAGCGGCAGGAGTTCGACACCATCGAGCGTCAGGCTGCCGGCCGAGGGCGTCAGGAAGCCGGCGATCAGATCGAGCAGCGTCGACTTGCCGGCGCCCGACTGACCGCTGACGGCGGTGATCTCGCCCGGCTTTGCCACGAGGCTCAGATCGAAGTGCCTGGCGGCCCCGGGATGGGTGAAGAGCAGATGTTCAGCTACGAGCATCGGTGAGCTTTCCGAACAGCCGCGGCAACAGCACGAAAGCGGCAATGGTGATCACCAGCATCAGCGCGGCGATGGTGGCGGCGTCGTTGCTGCGATAGGCCCCGAGCGCCCGGTACATGA
>JAEUMC010000561.1 GCA_016793415.1 Devosia sp.
TGGGCCCCGGCCTGCGCCGGGGTGACACCGTGGGTGGGGTAGGCTTGAGTGCCCTCAACCGAGTTTGGACACTCAAGAGTCCGTGCGATCTGGCCTAGAGCTTCGCCTCGGACGACCAGGGGAAGTTCACGTACTGGTCGCGGGTGTCGTAACAGATGTTGCCGTACATCCTGAGATAGGCGTCGCGGCGGGCCGGGTCGGCATAGACGGCGGCCGGATCGGCGAGATCGGCCTCGTACTGGGCGAGATTCGCCTCGGTCAACGCGCTGGGCAGGATGTCCATCGCCTGCGGGATCGATTTGCCCTCCAGCCAGTCGGCCACGTGCTGGCCCATGGCATAGCCGAAGACCGGGGAGGACAGCGAGATCGAGGCCTTGTAGGGGCTGTCGGGCTTCTTGATCGCCGCCACCGCCTCCGGTTCGCCGTCGATGCCGCCGAGGAATTGGTCCGGGCGGGCCTTGCCGGCCGCTTCCAGCGCCGCCAGCGCGCCCAGCACCACGGTATCGGCGCCCAGCACCACGTCGACGTCCGGGTGCGCCTGGAGGATGGTGCTCATGGTGGCGAAGCCGCCTTCCTTGTTCACCGGGTTGGGGGTGATGTCGGCGACGATGGTGACGCCGGGCAGGGCCTTCAACCCATCGCGCATCGCGGCGAAGCGCGGCGCGAGGAACTCGATCTGGTCCTGGGTCAGCAGCACCACGTTGGCCTTGCCGCCGAGCTTGTCGTTGATATAGGCGACCGCCGCGTCGGTCAGCGCCTTGCCGGTGGCGTATTGCGGCGCATTCAGCAGCGAGGTGGCGGGCGGCGGCACGATGGTGCCGACATAACCGCCGGCCCACATGATTTCCTGCAGACTGTGGCTCAGCGAGGCCGGATCGACCGGCGCGGCGACCACGCCACCGACCTTGCCGGCGAGGAACAGCTGCACCTGCTCGACCATCTTGGCGGCATCGTTATTGGCGACGGCGCGACGATATTCCAGCCCACGATCCCTCGCGGCCGCGGCGAGGCCGTGGTCGACGCCCTGCATGAATTCACGTTCGTTGTCCTGGGCAAAGGCCAGCACCTTGCTGAGCCCCGGAGGGGCGCTGCAGGCGGGAGCATTCGGATCGAACGGCGCGAAGGCGGTGGGCGTGGTGATGCCCGGCGGGCCATCCTGGGCGGTCGATAGCGCCGTGCTGCCGGCCAGGAGGCCGAGCGCCAGGAGCGCTGCCAGCGTCCGGCCACGCCAGGGCGCGCCTGTGGTGTTGCGGTTGATGTGCATGGAAACCTCCCTCTGTCAGGTCTGACTGTCGTGGCCCCGCGCCGGCTTCTCCCGAGCCTTGTCGCGGTCCTCCTCATTCCACCTCGCCAATAAGTCACCGGCCCCAGCGCGAGTCAAAGACTTTTTCCAGTGGAAGTAATTATTCGATGCGGCGAGGGGCTACCGCTCCATCAGCGAGTGGACCACGCGGGCGAGTTCGAGCCCGAGGATGCGATGCGCATCGCTGTCGAGATGGATGCCGTCGACGCTGCTCGATTCGACCAGGGTGCCGGCGTCGACAAAACTGGCGCCGGTGCGTTTGGCGACGTCGCGGATGAAGCCGGCCAGCTGCAGCGATTTCCGGGCGCCGCCCAGGAACATGTCGGCGAAGCGATCGACCTCCTGCATCGGGGCCGGGGCAACGACGATCAGCGCGGGCTCCGCGCCGGCCGGGCCGGCTTCGCTGCGCTGGATGGTCCGCACCAGAATCTCAATGGAATCAGCGATGTCGCTGGCGGTCGAGGCGAAGCGATGCTTCAGGTCATTGGTGCCCAGCATCAGGATCACCAGGTCGATCGGCATGTGCGACTCGAGCAGGATCGGCAGCGCCTTGAGCCCGTTCTTGTGGCTGCCTTCGATCGGATCGTCGCGCACGGTGGTGCGGCTGGGGTGGCCTTCCTCGATCACTTCCCAGCCGCTGCCGAGCTGGCGACGCATGACGCCGGGCCAGCGCCGATCGGGGGCGAAGCGGTGGCCGCCGCCACGGGTCAGCGTCGGAACGGCGCCGTAGGTGTTGGAATCTCCAAAACACAGTATGGTGCGAACCGGTGGCACGACGCTCCTCCTCGTGACTGCCAGAGCCTTAGCACGACGTGCCAACGGCAACCATATCTTTCCAGTGGAGGTAATTAGTGGTTGCTTCGACACCGTCGCGTTGCTAGGCATCCCGCGTCGGATGGCGGACGCTGCCCGACCTACGGGGCTTGGCAAGAGTTTGACCGGCAGCAGTTTCTACAGCGTCGAGAAGGTTCCGGATGGGCGGAGCGGCGGCACCACCCAGGCCGAGACCCGCATCTACAACGAGCGGCTGATCGTCTCGCTGGTGCGCCGGCATGGCCAGCTGTCCAAGGCCGACCTGACGCGGCTCACCGGGCTGGCGCCGCAGACCATTACCACCATCGTCAACCGCGCCGCCGACAGCGGGTTGCTGCTCAGGCGCGAGCCACTGCGCGGGCGGCTCGGGCAGCCTTCGGTGCCCTATGCGCTCAATCCGGAAGCGGCCTATGCGTTCGGGCTGAAGATCGATCATCGCAGCGCCGATGTGGCGCTGGTCAATTTCGTCGGCGAGGTGATCGCCTTCGAGCGCCTGGCGTTCGACACGCCGACCCCGGACGAGGTGATGAGCTTCGCCAAGGCGGCAATCGCGCGGATGAGCAAGCGCAAGGGGATTGCTGCCGAGCGCATCGCCGGGCTCGGCATCGCCTCGCCCTTCCACCAGTGGAACTGGAACGATGACAGCGAGGCGTCGCGGCGGCTCGATGGCTGGAAACGCATCGATATCCGCGCCGAACTCGACCGGGTGTTCGACTGGCCGGTCTACCTGTTCCACGATGCGCTGGTGGC